>NZ_VIRJ01000148.1:0-415 GCF_006874435.1 Microbispora sp. KK1-11
AACTTCCCCGGCAGCTTCGGCTCCAACTACACCCAGATCATGAGCGACTCGACCAACAACCTGTTCGAGGCGGTCGAGGTCTACAAGCTCCAGGGCCAGAACAAGTACCTCATGCTCGTCGAGGCGATCGGCTCGCAGGGCCGCTACTTCCGCTCGTTCACGGCCGACAGCCTGAGCGGGTCGTGGACGCCGAACGCCGCGACCGAGAGCAACCCCTTCGCCGGCAAGGCCAACAGCGGCGCCACCTGGACCAACGACATCAGCCACGGCGACCTGGTCCGCAACAACCCCGACCAGACCAAGACCGTCGACCCCTGCAACCTGCAGCTGCTCTACCAGGGCCGCAGCCCCAGCTCCGGCGGCGACTACGGCCTCCTGCCCTACCGGCCGGGCCTGCTGACCCTGCAGCGCTGAC
>NZ_VIRJ01000149.1:0-412 GCF_006874435.1 Microbispora sp. KK1-11
CGTTATCTTGGCGGCAGGGATCAACCTCGGCTTGCGCAAAATGGCGGATGCGACAAACACCCACACCTTCTGGGAATTGATCCGCATTGGACGGTGGCATGTCGAGGGCGAAGCCTATGACCGGGCGCTGGCCATGGTGGTCGAGGCACAGGCAGCGTTACCCATGGCCCGGTTCTGGGGCATGGGCACGTCGGCTTCGAGCGACGGACAGTTCTTCGTCGCTACAGAGCAAGGTGAGGCCATGAACCTGGTCAACGCGAAATATGGCAATACCCCGGGCCTGAAAGCCTATAGCCACGTCTCCGACCAATATGCGCCGTTCGCAACCCAGGTGATTCCTGCAACGGCAAGCGAAGCGCCTTACATCCTCGATGGCCTGCTGATGAACGATGCTGGACGCCATATCCGCGAG
>NZ_VIRJ01000150.1:0-412 GCF_006874435.1 Microbispora sp. KK1-11
GAAAGGCCTGCGCGCTCAATAGCTTCGTTAAGAATCCCGTAAGCACGGACGCGGGTAATAGCTTTCGAACCTTTCCGAGAAGGGAAAAGCCAGTCGTCGTCGTTTGCTTCGGCCGGAATCAGGTCAGCAACGGCTTTCTTGATTGCGGCATTGAAGAAGAAACGTTTTGACTTCTTCGTTTTCCCTTCCGTAATCGCAACGAAGTCCTTTCCGCGCACATCACCGACTTTGAGTGCGAGTATATCGGAAATACGTAGGCCGGAATTAATGCCGAGCGTAAATAAAAGCAGATCACGCCCGCGAAGGGCTTTTTTTATTGCGTTTATTTGGCGTTTTTCTCTAATCACACGTCCTCGCCGTTGACCGCGTCGCGGACCGCCGAGGTGGCGAAGGCGACCAGGTCCTCCACGCC
>NZ_VIRJ01000151.1:0-411 GCF_006874435.1 Microbispora sp. KK1-11
CCGCGAACCCCCACAGCGTGGCGAGCAGCAGGCTCGCCGCCGCCGGGATCGCCGGAGGAACCACGGTGCGCGTCACCCGGGCAACGGTTAGTGTTCGCCGCGTCACATTCTGTGAAAGAGTCCGTCCCCGGAGGGATTCACTTGGGGGTCTGCGTCGTGGTCGCGATGTCGTCGGGGCGGGGGGGGTGAGAGGCATCCCTCGTCACGTCGCCTGTGTCATGGACGGGAACGGCCGCTGGGCCGCGCAGCGGTCGCTGCCCCGCACCGAGGGGCATCGGGCGGCCGAGGCCGCGGTGCTCGATGTCATCGAGGCGGCCCACACGGCCGGTGTCGAGTGGATCGGCAGAGGGCGGGGTGGGGGAAGAGGGGGGGGTGTAGTAGTGAGCCCGGTTGTGGCCGGTGGAGTACAAA
>NZ_VIRJ01000152.1:0-408 GCF_006874435.1 Microbispora sp. KK1-11
GCCGACCGGACCGTCGCCGAGGTGCTCGCCAAGGTGCCCGCCGGTTCGGCCGTGCTCGTGGCGGGGCGGTCCGACTCCCCCCGCCGCGGTGAGGGTTCCATCGCCCACCTGCACGTCGCGCTCGCCGCCGGCGGGCCGTACGGGCACGGGTGGCTGACCGCCGCCTCGACCCGGCAGCGGGCGCTGGTCACGATCACCGACGTCACGACGACGGTCACGCACCTGCTCGGCCTTCCCACTCCCGCGGGCGCGGTCGGCAGACCCTGGTCCGGGGGCGGCGGTGCACCCTCAGTGGCCGAGTTGGCCGACGCCGCTCTCGCGAGCCAGGTGCTCAGGGAGGTCAGGGAGGGATCGGGAGAGGGTCGGGTAGGGGGAGAGGGTAGGGTGTAAAGTAGGAGTTGGGGGGGG
>NZ_VIRJ01000153.1:0-408 GCF_006874435.1 Microbispora sp. KK1-11
TCGTACCCGCCCCGGCCCGCCGTACCGCGCCGGGCCCCCGCGGCCCGCACCCGCTCCCTGGGCACCCCGCACCGCCCCGCCAGCACATCCGCGTCCCGGCGCGGCTCCAACGCCACCCTCCCCCCGACCCGCCCCGCGCCCCCCCCCCCCCCCCCCCCCCCCACCCCCCCCCCCCCCCCCCCCCCCCTCCCCCCCCCCCCGCCCCCCCCCCCCCCTCCCCCCCCCCCCCCGCCCCCCCGCCCCCCCCCCCCCCGCCCCCCCCCCCCCCCCCCCGGGGGGGGACACCACCGGCGCCGGGGGGGGGGGGGCGGCCTCCCGCCACGTACCCCCCCCCGTGAGGGAAAGGCGGGATCCCTGCGAGTTGTCGGGGCAGTGGCCCCACAACAGCGAAGATATGTACCCGCCGAT
>NZ_VIRJ01000154.1:0-405 GCF_006874435.1 Microbispora sp. KK1-11
TTGGGGATGACCACCCTGCTTACCGCCACCCCCGCCCGGGGGAGGGGTACAGGGGGCCCCATTGGCCGAGAGGCCCCCGCGGCCAAAGAGCGTAGCCGCAGGTGGGTGCCCCGGCCCGAAGGGGATGTTGGGGGTGGGGCCCCCGGCGGGGGCGGGGGCTCGCGGAAAAGGATGGGTTACTTTTGTGGTCCCCCCCCCCCCCCCCCCCGGCGCGGCCCCGGGGGTGGCCGCCGCCCCCCCTTTCCCCGCCCCCCGCGGGGGCCCGGGCCACGCCAGCACCACCACCGCGCCCCCCGGCCCCCCCCCCCACCCCCACCGCCGCGCCCCCGCCGCCGGCGGCGGGGGGGACCCCCCCCCCACCCCAGCGCGGCGGCGGCGGGGGGGGGAGAGCGGGGGGGGGAGGGG
>NZ_VIRJ01000155.1:0-400 GCF_006874435.1 Microbispora sp. KK1-11
CTGCCGCTGCCGGGCCCCCCCCCACGGGCGGGCCCCCCCCCCCCCCCCTCCCGGGGTCACCGGTGACGCCCGCCCCCCCCCCCCGCCCCCCCCCCCGGGGGGGGGGGGGGGCGGCCCCCCCTCCCCCCCCCCCCGCCCCCCCCCGCCCCCCCCCCCCCCCCCGCCCCCCCCCCCCCGCCGCCCCCCCCCCCCCCCCGGGGGGGGGGGCGGGGGGGGGGGGGGCGGGGGGGGGGGGGGGCGGGGGGGGGGGGGAAGAAGGCGCCCACGCGGGCCCGGCCGCCCCGGGTGGGGTTTTTGATTGTGGGGGGGTTTTTGAAAAGGGGGGGGGGGGGGGAAGGTATCAGGGGGGAGGGCGGACCCAGGGGGGGAATGGGGAGGACGTGATCCGGGGGCTGCCCGC
>NZ_VIRJ01000015.1:0-217204 GCF_006874435.1 Microbispora sp. KK1-11
CCCGCACCCGGCCTGAGGTGGTGCGCGCGGACAAGGCCTACTCCTCCCGGGCGATCCGCGCCCACCTACGCAGTCGCGGGATCAGGTGCACCATCCCCGAACCAGCCGATCGCATCGCCGCGCGCCTGCGGCGGGGCAGCCGCGGCGGTCGTCCCTTCGCCTTCGATGCCCGCGACTACCGCGCCCGTCATGCTGTGGAATGCGGCATCAACCGGCTCAAACGCCACCGCGCCATCGCAACCAGGTACGACAAACTCGCCGTCCGCTACCAAGCCGCCATTCTCATAACCGCGATAGACGACTGGCTCACCAGGCTTTGAGACAGGCCCTAGGCCGCGGGCGGGCCGAAGGTCCCGCGGGCCGGTGGCTTTCGCCCGGCGTCGCCGCCGGGGCCGGGGTGATCTGCTGGTGGCATGGGTGCTGGTGGCATGGGTGCTGGTGGCATGGGGTGCGCTCTGCGCACGCGGCGCGGGCCGCGTGAGTGAGATGAAGCAGGAGATCGTGGTCGCCTACGACGGCACGCGGCAGAGCCGCGCCGCGATCGAATGGGCCGCGGCGGAGTGCCGGGCCCGCCACCGTGCGGGCGTCACGGTGTGCCAGGTGTGGGACGGCCCCTACCCGGAGCGCGCCGAGGCCGTCGCCGCCGAGGAGCGCCGCCTGGCGGGGCTGCGGCTGTTCGAGGGGGTACGGCTGGCCGAACGCCTGCTGCCGGGCCGCGAGGTCCGCCCCGTGCTCGTGCGGGGAGACCCCAAGGACACGCTGGTCGGCCTCAGCAGGAACGCCGCGATGCTGGTCCTGGGCCACCGGAGCGTGCATGGGCTGGCCAGGCTGCTGCGCGGCTCGGTCAGCGCGTACGCGGCGGCGCATGCCGCCTGCCCGGTCGTCGTGGTCGGCGCGCCGGCGTCCGCGCCGCCCGCCGGCGGGGTGGTGGTGGGGATCGACGCGGCGCGGCCGGTCGGTCCCGAGGCGGACTCCGCCCTGCGCTTCGCCGTGGAGGTCGCCCGCGGCAGGTCGCTGCCGCTGACCGCGGTGTACGCCACGAGGGGGCGTGAGCCGGAGGGCGAGCGGGCGCTGGCGCGGATCGTCGAACCGTGGCGGCTGCGCTGCCGGGCCCGGCCCGCGATCGGGACCAGGGTCGTCGAGGCGCCGGCGCTGCCCGCCCTGGTGGCGTGCGCCCGGGAGGCGTGGCTGCTCGTCGTGGGTACGCACAGAACGGGGGCCGGGCTGCTCGGTTCGGTCGGGCAGGGCCTGCTGCGGCGCGCCGCTTGCCCGGTCGCGGTCGTCCACCCGGTCCCCGTCTGGCCGATACCATGCGATATCCCGACAATCTGAGCCTTTGGAGCGCGTATGTCCCGACCCGGTCTGGTGATCGGCGGATACACCCCCGACACGGAGGGGTCGGGCCCCGGCCTGACGGTGGCCCGGGCGTACGCGGACGGGCGGCTGGAGGCGGTGGCCGAGACGACCGCGTCCGGGCCGTCGTTCGTCGTCGCGCACCCGCGGCTGCCGCTGCTGTACGCCGCGCTCGAACGCCCCGCGGACGGCGGCCTGGCGGTCTTCGCCGACGATCCCACCCCCCGGCTGCTGGCCGAGCACCCCAGCGGCGGCTCGCTCCCGTGCCACGTGGCGGTCGACCCCGAGGGCCGGTGGCTGGCGATCGCCAACTACGGCGACGGGACGGTCACGGCCTACCGGCTGGGTGAGGACGGGATGCCCGAGCCCGGTCCGCTGACGTTCCCGCACGAGGGCCGCGGCCCCCACCCGGACCGGCAGGAGGGCCCGCACGCGCACCAGGCGGTCTTCGGGCCCGGCGGCGTGCTGTACGTGACCGACCTCGGCACCGACGAGGTGCGCCGCTTCCTGCCGGGCATGCGCCCGCATCCGGACGGCCCCGTACGGCTGGCCTCCGGCAGCGGCCCCCGGCACTTCCTGCACCACGAGGGCCACTGGTACGTCACCGGCGAGCTCGACGGCACCGTGCGCGTCTACGACGGCGAGTGGCGGGAGGCGGGCGTGGTGCGCGCGAGCGGCGCCACGGGGGAGAGCGGGGGGGAGAACCTGCCCTCCCACATCGCGCTGTCCGCCGACGGCCGCCACCTGTACGTCGCCAACCGGGGGCCGGACACCCTGGCCGTCTTCGAGGTGGACGGGCCCCGCCTCACGATGACGGCCGAGGTGCCGTCGGGCGGAAGCTGGCCACGCCACTTCGCGATCGACGGCGACCGCCTCTACGTCGCCAACCAGCGGTCCGATTCCGTCGCCGTGCTGGCGCTCAAGGACGGGCTGCCCGAGCCGACCGGTCAGGCACTGGCGGTGGGCACCCCCTCGTGCGTGCTCGTCCGGTAGACCAGGGCAGGTTGATCAGGCCAGGTAGACCAGGCCAGGTTGATCAGGGCACGCGGCCGACGCCGCCGACGATCCACACCCGCTGGGCCTGCCCGGTGCTCTGCGGGGACTCCGGCCGCCACTGGCGGATGTAGACGAGGCCGGGGTCGACGAGCTCCGTGCCGTCGAAGAACCGCAGCACCTTCTCCCGGTCCCGCGGCGCGTCGTCGGCCTGCGGCAGGATCTGCCGGAACAGATTGACGATCGGCGCGGTGAGCTCGGGACGGCTGTCGAAGACGGCGTGACCGATGGCCAGGTAGCTGCCAGGGGCGAGGTGGTCGCGCACGTGGGCCACGCACTTGTACGGCTCGATGGCGTCGGGGAGATACTGCAGCCGGGCCGGGATCAGCACCCCGACCGGCTGCTCGAAGTCGATGAGCCGGAGCATCTCGGGGTCGGCGAGCATCTCCGCCGGGCGCAGGATCGAGCCGTCGACCACCCCCGTGCCGGGGTTGCGGGCGAGCAGGGCCCGCGCGTGGTTGAGCACCACAGGGTCGTCGTCGACGTACACCACGCGGGCGTCGGGCGCGAGCTCCTGGGCGACCTCGTGGGTGTTGCGCCGGGTCGGCAGCCCGGACGCCACGTTGAGGAACTGCCGCACGCCCTGCTCGACGAGGAAGCGCACCACCCGCTCCAGGAACTCGCGGGTGTCCACGGCCATCGTCTTGACCTCGGGCGCGATGATCATCAGCCGCTCGGCGAACTTCCGGTCAGCGGCGAAGTTGTCCTTGCCTCCGAGCAGGTAGTCGCTCATCCGGGCGATGTTCGCGGTGCCGGTGCCGAGGCCCGCCACCTTGGCGGGCCGTTCGCCCCCGCCCAGCTCCGTGCCGCCCAAACCGCCTCCCTCGCTCACAGTCGTTTTATCGGTCATTATCGTGTGCAGGTGTAAGTATCGCCTCAATCCCACCAGAACGACCAGGCGTTCTGGCCCACGATCTGCTCGGCGTAGTCGGCCAGCGTGCCCGGGCCCTGCAGAATGCTGTCCGGGCAGAACGTCCAGTGCTCGGCCGCCACGTGCAGCGCGTGCGCGGGAGTGGCGGGCGGCGCGGCGACGCTGAGGTCCAGCGTGTTGAACCCCATGCCGACCACCCGAGCCCCGAACCGCTCCTCCCAGCTGCGCACGACGGCCGCCAGGGGCACGGTCCACTCGTTGTGGTGCAGCGCCCCCTGCCAGCCCATCGCGACCAAGGCGTCGGCGCCGCGGTTCACCGCGGCCAGTCCCAGTGGCGTCATCCGCTCGGCCACCACGTCCGCGTACCAGTCGGCGACCACGTCGGGGTCGGCCACGAGCGCGGCGGGCGGCGCGATCCCCGGGCACTCGGCCCCGAACGGCGCGAGGTACGCCTCGTGGCCCAGCAGCAGGTCCTGCCACGTCTCGGCCATGAACCCGGCCGCGCTGTAGTAGTCGACCTGGCCGGGCGAGTCCGGCGCGATCTGCCCGGCCGACCAGGGCTGCACGCCGTCCTCCAGCAGCACCGGCCACAGGCCCGATTGGGGGTGCTCGGCGCGCAGCCGGGCCCACAGCCCGGCCGGCACCGGCTCGTCGCTCAGCCAGAACGAGGGGTGGTGATGGGTGCGCAGCCTGTCGTAGTCGGGGTCCGGCCACACGAGGGACCCGGACGGCAGGTCGACGGACAGCACCCGGCCGTCGCCGCCGTCGCCGAACAGCAGCTCCAGACCCGTGGGGAGCCGCCGACGCTCGTGAACCGACATGCGCCAATAATGTCGGACCCGGCCTCGACGCGTCCCGCGAGGGCGATCATTACGGGATGTCGAGGCGGCACAGCCCCTCGGCGAGAACCTTCGTGGTCAGGCGCGTACGGCTGTCGCAGCCCAGCTTGGCGAAGATGTGCTCCAGATGGGTGGTCACGGTGCGCACGCTCAGGACGAGCGCGGCGGCGATCTGCGGGTTGGAGTCGCCCTGCGCGACCCGGGTGAGCACCTCGATCTCCCGCGAGGTCAGGTCGTACGGCAGGGCGCACGGGCGCTCGGCGATGACCGCGCCCTGGATGGAGCCGTGGAAGCCCACGCCGGCCCGGTGGAGGCGCAGCTCGCGCCACTGGCCGGTGCCGTCCAGCCACAGCCCCCGGCGCGACAGCTCGCGGGAGTCGATGAACGCCCTGGCCAGCTCCGCCATCACCGGCTCGGCTGCGAGCGCCTCCGACGGGGGCCACCCGGCCACGTCCCTGCGCCGCCCACCTCGTTCGTACGCCACGGCGTGGAAGCCGGGCGGCAGGCCGAGCGGGTCGATGACGCAGCGGGTCACGTCGGTGAGGTGGGCCAGGGCGGGGGAGACCGCGCTGATCACCGCGGGCGCCTCGGGCGGCAGGTCCGCGCGGGAGCTGACGTGCAGCAGCCCGGTGTAGCGCCCGCCGGTCAGGAACAGCGGCGTCGTGATCCCCGCGCGCCAGCCGTACGGCTCCAGGTGGCGGCGGAAGTAGCGCTCGGTGCCGGGGGAGCCCATGACGACGGGTGTGCGCAGCGACATGGCCCGGCGGTAGGCGTCGAGCCGGGCGTACTCCTCCGCGGCGTCGTCGTCCACCCGCGTGTACCCCGCCGCCACCAGCGAACGGTGCCGGCCGGTCGCCGGGTCGAACGCGACGAACTCGTAGGCCTCCACGGGGATGACCTCGCCCAAGGCGGTCATCGCCCCGTGCGCCCCCTGCCGGGCCACCTGAAAGCCCAGTTCGGCGACGGCGTGCAGGCTCCGCGCGCTGAGGCTGATTGCATCCATGGATCCTCCATGCTCAGCCTGCCGGGTAAAGGTTGCGCAAGGAATACGTAAAGTCTCCGATGCAGTAGGCGGCCCCGTTTCCTACCCTCACCCGCAACACGACGGAGAGGCGGAGGACCAGTGAGGGTCACGAGAAGCCGGGCGGCCGCCCTCGCTGTGGCGGCCATCATGCTGAGCGGCGGGTGCGGGGGAGGATCATCGCCGGCGGGCGGCGGCAAGGAGGCGAACGCGTTCTCCGTCGCGCTGACGGAACCCGACCATCTCACCCCGGGCAACACCTCCAGCGACTACTCGATCACGGTGCTGGACGCGCTCTTCGAGACTCCGGTCTCCATCGACGCCGCCAGCGGCAAGCCTGTGATGCGGGCGGCCGAGTCGGTGAACAGCACCGACCAGAAGGTCTGGACGATCAAGTTCAAGCCGGGCCAGAAGTTCAGCAACGGCGAGCCGGTCACGGCGCAGAGCTTCGCCGACTCCTGGAACGCCACGGCCTACGGCCCCAACGGCTGGACCAACAACTACTACTTCGCCAACATCGAGGGCTACGACAAGCTCAACCCCGAGAAGGGCGACCCGTCCACGGACAAGATGAGCGGCCTCAAGGTGGTGGACGACACCACGCTCGAGGTGACGCTCACCGCGCCGTTCAGCCAGTTCCCGATCACGCTCGCCTACATCGCGTTCGCGCCGATGCCGAAGGCGGCGTTCACCGACCTCAAGGCGTTCGACCAGGCGCCGGTCGGCAACGGGCCGTTCGTGCTCGACGGCACGTGGGAGCACAACAAGCAGATCAAGCTCAAGCGGTCGGCGTCGTACGCGGGCGAGCGCAAGCCCAAGGCCGACGCGGTGACCCTCAAGATCTACGCCAGCCGCGACACCGCGTGGACCGACCTGCGGGCCGGCCGGGTGGACCTGATGACGACGGTCCCGCCGGCCAGCACGGGCGAGGCGAAGAAGCTGCTCGGCGACCGCTTCGTGCAGACCCCCGACGGCACGATGGACTACCTGGGCTTCCCGACCTTCGACAAGCGGTTCGCCAACCCCGACCTGCGCAAGGCGTTCTCCATGGCCATCGACAGGCAGGCCATCGTGGACGCGGTCTACGACGGCGCGTTCAAGCCGATGTCGTCGCTGCTGGCGCCGCTGGTGCCCGGCTACCGGGAGAACGCCTGCGGCGAGGCGTGCACGTACGACCCGGCCAAGGCCAAGGCGCTGTTCGACCAGGCCGGCGGCTTCAGCGGCACGCTGAACCTGTGGTTCTCCAACGCCGACCCGAGCTACGAGCAGTGGATGACCGCCGTCGCCAACCAGCTGAAGCAGAACCTCGGCATCTCGGACATCAAGTTCCGCAAGATCCCGGCCGCCGACTACCTGTCGACCCTGCGCCAGCGCAAGGAGGACGGTCCGTACCGCAACAACTGGGTCATGGACTACCCGAGCCCCCAGGACTACCTCGAGTACATGTGGGGCGCGGGCAACCGGATGGGCTGGGAGAACAAGGAGTTCGACGACCTGATCAAGCAGGCGAACTCGGCGCCCAGCCTGGACGCGAGCCTGCCGCTCTACCAGAAGGCCGAGGACGTCGCGCTGGCCGAGATGCCGATGATCCCGCTGTGGAACTGGCAGAACCAGATCGGCTTCACCAGCCGGCTGACCGGCGTGAACGTGACCCCGTACAGCAAGAACCTGTACACGATCAGCGTGAAGCAGGGGTGACACAAGGGTGAGGTACGCCGCGCAGCGCCTGGCCCAGGCGATCCCGGTGTTCTTCGCGACCACCTTCCTGATCTACACGATGGTGTTCGCGCTGCCGGGCGACCCGATCCTGGCGCTCGCGGGCGACAAGCCGGTGCCCGCGCAGGTGCTCGCGGTCATGCGGGCGCGCTACCACCTGGACGACCCCCTGCTCGTGCAGTACGGCCGCTACATGCTCGGGGTGTTCCAGGGCGACCTGGGGGAGACCTTCACCGGCCAGCCGGTGAGCGAGCTCCTCCAGGACCGGTGGGCGGTCACCGCGCAGCTCGCGCTGACCGCCTGGGTCTTCGAGCTCGTCGTCGGCATCGGCCTCGGCGTCCTGGCCGGGCTGCGCCGCGGCGGGGCCGCCGACACGGCGGTCCTCGCCGGCACCACGTTCGTCATCGCGGTCCCGGTGTTCGTCGTCGGGTACACGGCTCAGATCGTGCTGGGCCTCAATCTCGGGCTGTTCCCGACCGCGGGGACCGAGGAGGGCTGGCCGGGCAGTTACCTGCTGCCCGGCATGGTCCTCGGCTCGTTCGGCCTGGCGTACGTGGCAAGGCTCACCCGCACCTCCCTCGTGGAGAACCTGCGTGCCGACTACGTCCGCACGGCGACCGCGAAGGGACTGTCCCGGCGGCGGGTGGTGGGGCTGCACGCGCTGCGCAACTCGCTCATCCCGGTCGTGACCTACCTCGGCGTCGACTTCGGCAACCTCATGGCCGGGGCGGTCGTCACCGAGGGCATCTTCAACCTGCCCGGCATCGGCCAGCAGGTGTTCCAGTCCATCCAGCTCCAGGAGGGTCCCGTCGTCGTCGGCGTCGTCACCCTGCTCGTCATGATCTTCATTCTCGCCAACCTGGCCGTCGACCTGCTGTACGGCGTGCTCGACCCGAGGATCCGCCGTGCTCGCGCGTGACGCCTGGCTGGAGCTGCGCGGCCGGGTGGTGTTCTGGTTCTCCGCGGCCGTCCTGCTGGTGGCCGTGGCGATGGCGGCCTTCCCCGGGCTGTTCGCCCACCTCGGCCCCAACGAGGCCTGCGACCTGCGCATGTCGAAGCGCGGCCCGGCGAACGGCGCGCTGTTCGGGTACGACCTGCAGGGCTGCGACTACTGGTCGCAGGTCGTGCACGGCACCCGGGCGTCCATCGTGGTCGGCGTCTCGGTCACCGTCTTCGCCATGCTGATCTCCATCCTGCTGGGGCTGGTGGGCGGCTACTACGGGGGCGTGGCCGACGCGGTCATCTCCCGGCTCACCGACGTGTTCTTCGGCATCCCGTTCGTGCTGGGCGCGACCGTCGTGCTGGTCGCCTTCCCCGACCACGGGATATGGGCGATGACGCTGGTCCTCGTGCTGCTCGGCTGGACGACCATGACCCGGCTGATGCGCGGCCAGGTCATCGCCGTCAAGGACATGGACTTCGTCGCCGCGGCCCGCATGCTGGGCGCGAGCGACCGCAGGCTCATGGTGCGGCACATCCTGCCCAACTCCGTCGCGCCGGTCATCGTCGTGGCCATGCTGAACGTCGGGAACGTCATCGCGGGGGAGGCGACCCTCGACTACCTCGGCGTCGGCCTGCAGTATCCCGACGTGTCGTGGGGCCTGCAGCTGAACATCGCCCAGACGTTCTTCGCCGAGCACCCCCACCTGCTGGTCTTCCCCGCGCTGTTCCTCACCGCGACGGTGCTGAGCTTCCTCATGCTCGGCGACGTGGTGCGCGACGCCCTCGACCCCCGCCTGCGCTGAGGCTCCAGCTTCGTCGCCCAAAGCGACAGGGCGAACACGGTGGGTGAGTTAGCGTGCGCCCGTGTCTACCGATCTTCCCGCCCGGCACGATCCGGGCGCCTTCGACCTCGCCAGGGACGTGGCCCCGGGCCTGCCGCTGACGCTGGTGGAGCAGTGGCGGGCGAGCGGCCGCACCGCCGCCGACGCCCGGCGCCTGCTCGGCGCGCACGTCACGACCGGATACAGCGTGGTGTCCGACTCGGCCGGGCTGACCAGAATGAGCCGCAGCCTCGGCCTGCTGGAGGTGCTGGCGCTCATCGACGGCCCGAAACGCGTCCTGCACGCGTACGGGACCGGCGCGGGCGGCCGGGCCGTGGGCGTCTGGGCGGCCGACAACGCGCAGATGTTCCATCCCGCCACGACCGACGCGGGAACGCTGCTGTCGGCGCTGCTGCGGGCGCAGGACGAGATCGGGCGCACCTGCCGGATCCGCGTCGGCGTCGGCGTCCACCACGGCGACTACTACGACCTGGACGGCGGCCTGTACGGCGCCGAGGCCGACGCGATCGAGCACCTCGCGGAGAACGGCACCGAAGGCGGGGAGATCGCGGTCACGGAGGCGGTGGCCGAGCGGCTGCCCGCCGGCCACGGCTTCGTCCTGCGCCGCAAGGACGGGCAGGACGGCAAGGACGGGCCTCTGGGCGCCGTCTACCGGGTGCTCGACGGCCCGCGCGCCGGCGACGCGGCGCCTCCCGACAGGTGGTACCCCATCCCCTATCCGGCGGCCTTCTACGAGGACCTGCTGCGCCTCGACCCACAGGATGCCGGGGCACAGGACGCCGGGTACGCCGCGACGCTCGCGGAAAAGCACCTGCGGGAGCGGACGGTGGTCCTCATCGAACGCGGCGAGCACGGCGAGGCCGGGACGGGGAACGACGTTCCCGAGGTCGCGCTCCTGAGCGGGCTGGACCTGTCGGCCCGCATGCGGGAGATCGGCCTGCGCCTCCTGCCCGCGGAGGGCGCCGTCGAGGTCAAGGTCGCGGGTCCGCTGGCCATCTACCTGTTCGACGATCCCGGCCCCGCCGTGCCCTTCGCCCTTGAGCTGCGCGCGGCCCTGGCCGAGGCCGGGATGACCTGCCGCATCGGGCTGGACAGCGGGCCGGTGCTGTCCGGGCGGACGCCGGACGGCGGCCGCGACGTGGCCGGCGCGCCCGTGAACCAGGCCTCCAAGATGGCCCAGGACCTCGCCGCTCCCGGCCTGGTCTGCCTGAGCGAGGCGGTCGCCGCGCATGCCGGCCTGGGCGGGTTCTCCCTCGTCCGGCACGCCGTCTCCGGCGTGGACCTGACCTTCTACCAGGGCTGAGCGTTCCTACGGCTTCTACGACGCGACGAGCAGCCGGTCGAGGACGCGGACCCCGAACTCCAGGCCCTCGACCGGCACGCGCTCGTCGAGACCGTGGAACATGCCGAAGTAGTCGAGGTCCGGCGGCAGCAGCAGCGGCGCGAAGCCGTACCCCCTGATGCCGATCCTGGCGAACCACTTGGCGTCGGTGCCGCCCGTCATGACGTACGGCACCGGCCTGCCGGCGGGGTCCTCGGCGAGCAGGGCGGCGGTGAGCTCGTCGAACAGGCCCTCCGCGGGAGAGGAGACGGCCTCCTCGAAGCTGACGAACTCGCGGCTGACCTTCGGCCCGAGCAGCCGGTCGACGGTCTCCAGGAACTCGTCGCGCTGCCCCGGCAGGAACCGGCCGTCGACGTGGGCCTGGGCCGTGCCGGGGATGACGTTGACCTTGTATCCCGCGTCGAGCATCGTCGGGTTGGCCGAGTTGCGCAGCACGCCCTTGAACAGGGCCGCCGCGCGGGGAATCCGCTCGATCTCCTCCTCCAGCCGGTCGACGTCGATCGGCCGGCCGAGCGCCCGCGACAGCTCGTCGATCAGCCGCGCCACCTCGGGCGTCAGCCGTACGGGCCAGGGGTGGTCGGCGAGGCGGGCGAGGGCCCGGGCGAGCTCGGCCACGGGGTTGTCCACGGCGGGCTTGGACCCGTGACCGGGCACGCCGCGGGCCGTCAGGCGCATCCAGGCGGTGCCGCGCTCCCCGACGGCCACCGGGTAGATGCGGACGTCGCCCTCATACCAGGAGAAGCCGCCGGACTCGCTGATCGCCTCCGTGCAGCCCTCGAACAGGTCGCGGTGCCGCTCGATCGCGTGGCCGGCGCCGTACTCGCCGGTGGACTCCTCGTCGGCGAGGAACGCCAGCACGAGGTCGCGCCTGGGGCGCACGCCCCTGCGCGCGTTCTCGCGGGCCCAGGCGAGGGTCATGGCGAGCGTGCCCTTCATGTCGACCGCGCCCCGGCCGTGCACGCAGCCGTCCTCGATCTCCCCGGAGAACGGGTGCGTACGCCACTCGGCGGGGTCGGCGGGCACGACGTCGAGGTGCCCGTGCAGGAGCAGCGCGTCGGGACTGTCTCCGGGGATGCGCGCCACCACACTGGTGCGGCGCGGCGCCGAGTCGAACACCACCGGCTCGATGCCGACCTCGGCGAGCAGGGACGCCACGTATTCCGCGGCCCGCCGCTCGCCCGGCCCGTCGCCGGACCCGTCGTTGGTGGTGTCGATCCGCAGCAGTTCCGAGCAGATCGCCGCGACCTCACTCATGACGCCCCACCTTCCAGTTTCAGGGGCGGGACCTCGGGAGTCGGGAAGCCGAAGACGATCCCGTAGAAGGCCAGCTCGGCCTCCAGGGCCCGGACGATGGTCTCCTCACGCCGCCACCCGTGCTGTTCCCCCTCGAACGTGAGGTACGCCCACCGGTGCCCATGGCGGGCCAGCGCGGCGGCGAAGCGCTCCGACTGCGCGGGATCGACCACCTTGTCCTCCAGGCCGTGCAGGAGCAGGGCCGGGCCGGACGCCCGTTCGGCGTGCAGTTCGGGCGACCTGTCCACGTAGCGCTGCCGGGTCTCGGGCAGCGGGCCGATCAGCCCGTCGAGGTAGCGCGACTCGAAGTCGTGCGTCTCCGCCGCCCAGTGTTCGGGGTCGGAGATGCCGTAGTGGGACACCGCGCCGCAGAAGACGTCGCTGTGGACGAGCGCGGCCATCGACGTCCAGCCGCCGGCGCTGCCGCCTCTGATCGCCACCTTCTCCGCCCGCCCGCTGTCAAGCAGCCACCGCGCCACCGTCTCGCAGTCGCGCACGTCCACCACGCCCCAGCTGTGGCGCAGCCGCTCGCGGTAGGCCCTGCCGTAGCCGGTGGAGCCGCCGTAGTTGACCTCCGCGACGCCGATGCCCCTGCTGGTGAAGTACGCGATCTCCAGGTCGAGCACCGGCGGGGCCGAACTCGTCGGCCCGCCGTGCACGAACACCACGTACGGCGCGGGCCCGCC
Organism: Microbispora sp. KK1-11; assembly: GCF_006874435.1. NCBI lineage: Bacteria > Bacillati > Actinomycetota > Actinomycetes > Streptosporangiales > Streptosporangiaceae > Microbispora > Microbispora sp. KK1-11. Next base: position 11,959 of record NZ_VIRJ01000015.1, read on the forward strand.
GTCCTGCAGGGCCGCCGGGGCGTACAGGTGCGCGTGGACCCCCTCGACGGTCACCGCCTCGGGCGTGGGCAGCTCGGCGTCCTGGGGCACCGGCTTGCCCGGGGACAGCACCTCGTGCGCCCCCGTCTCCAGGTGGACCCGCACCACCTCGTACGGCCGGTGGGGCGAGGCCGCGACGCCCACGACGTGGGAGCCCCGGGCCGACAGGGCGGGCGCCCAGTAGGTGTAGCCGCCGCCGACGTCCCTGAGGGAACCGGTCGCGGCCGGGTCGTCGACGACCCCGAGCCGCCGCTCGTCGGCCGTGCCGTACACGGCGGCGATCCGCCCGTCCGCCACGGCGAAGAACGTGCCGCCGATCTTCCAGGTGGCGTCGCCGAACTCCAGCGGCACCGGGGTCAGGTCGCGCGCCGTGCCGTCCAGGCCGACGAGGTGGATGTTCCACCAGCCGGTGGGGTCGGTCACGGCGTACAGGCTCTGGTCGTCGCGCCACTCGGCCTGGCAGGTGGACGCGCCGGACAGCAGGACGCGGTGGGGGCCGCCGTCCACGGATCCGACGCAGAGCTCGGTGGCGTCCCAGGGCATGTCCGGGTGGTTCCAGCCGATCCAGGCGAGCGACCGCCCGTCCGGCGAGACGCGCGGGTTCATCAGGAAATGGTGGGTCTTCACCACGCTGCGCAGGGGGGATCCGTCCAGCGGCACCGCGACGATGTCGCGCTCGCCGCTGCGCGCGTCGCCCCGCTCGCGCACGCACCACACCTCGTTGCCGTGGACGACGAGGTCGGCGTAGCGGGCGGGCTCCTCGGGGGTGAGCGGGACCGGCTCCCCGCCGGGGGAGCACAGGTAGATCCGGCCGTCCGCCCAGTTGGTGAACACCAGACGGCCCTCGTGCGCCCGCCAGGACCGCCCGCCGTACTCCATGACCCGGTTCCTGGCGTTCCAGCCCTGCGGGAGCACGTCCTCGATCACGCCGTCTGCCCTGCGCCGCACGACGCAGCGCCGGCCGCCCTCCCGCGGGCGGGGCTCGTCCCACCAGACCTCGTCTCCCGAGATCTCCAGCCACAGCGGACGGTCGTCCACCCGTGCGACGTCGACGGCCCGAATCGTCACCAGTTCCCCCCGGAGTCTGGAAGCGGAGTGCCGGGGGGATGCACGATGTGCGCGATCCCCCCGCTGCTCGTGGCACGCAGCCAGACGCTCTCGAACGCCGCGCGGGGGTACACCCGCCGCACGCCGCCGTCGTCCGGCGCGGCCGGATCGTTCGCGATCACGTCGCCCTCCCCGGTGAACCCGGTGACGACCATGATGTGCCCGCCCGTGGAGTATCCGGCACCGGGGAGTTCGTGATCGCGGAACGCCTGCGAGGTGATCACCGGGATCCCGGCGGCGATGAACCGCTCCAGCTCGGCCAGCGAACGCAGCCGCGTGACGAAGCCGTCCAGCCCGTACCGCCCGGCGTACGCGACGCCGAAGGGCCAGTTGCCGGTGCCCTGGTAGCTGTGGTCGTACATGTCGCGCGCGGCGTGGTCGACGGCCGGGCACGGGTCGCCGGGGGCCACCCAGGCGAGGTCGGCCGGGGTGGGTCCCAGCCCCCAGTAGCCCAGCACCATCGTGAACGCCGCGGGGCTGCACCAGGACTCCCCGCCGCCGTCCCACTGCGGATAGTGCCCGGTGTGGACCTTCTGCGAACGGCGCGGCACGTCGAGCTCGACCGCCCGCGGCCCCGGCGGGCCGCCTCTGCCCGCCTGCCCCACGGCCGAGGCCATCACGGTGAGCGAGCGCACGCCGCCGCCGCTGCCGTACAGGGTGGCGCGTACGCGGTAGGACGTGACGGGGCGGGCGGCGACGAAGGTGTCGACCGCGACGTCCCCGTCGGCGTCCCCCTGACCGGGCAGCGACGTGCGGTGGATGTCGGCGTCGGTCTCGGCCCACCGGCCCATGACGTACCACTTGGTCAGGTCGCCGACGGCGGTCCTCGCCTGGATCTCGATCTCCAGCCAGGCGCCGGGCGGCGCGGCGGCCGTCCACGACGGCACCAGTTCGGTGGCCGCGAAGCCGATCTCCCGCTCCGGGGACGTCCAGCGGATGTAGGGCCACTCCCGCTCGCCGCCGGGAGCGAACGGATCCAGATATTTCGCCGTCCCCGTCTCCCGGGCCTCGACGGACCACCGGTGGAGGACGACGGGGCTCACCTGGGGGCTCGGTCCGGCCGACAGCAGGGTGACCACCTCGCCGATTGTTGTTACCGCCCCGACCTGGCACATCGGATGGTTTACGTATCCGACACATGGGACGCTACGTCATCGGCGGCCGTGCTCCGTGCGGCCGGTCAGTCGTGCGGCCGGTCAGAGATAGAGGCCGGTGGCGGGGGCGGGTTCGGCGGCGGCCGGGCGGCCGTCCCGCAGGGCGAACAACTCGGCCAGCGTCGCGCCGCCCACGCCGGCGCCCGCGGCGCCCAGCCACTCGGCCGCCTGCCCGGCGTCGAACCGGCCGACCTCGATCTGCGCCAGGCACCGTCCGGGCCGTACGACGGCAGGATGGAGCCTGCTGAGGTCCTCGTTGGTCGTGATGGCCACGAGCACGTCCCTGCCCTGGCCGAGCAGCCCGTCGGTCAGGTTGAGCAGGCGTGACAGCCCCTGGCCCGTCGACTGCTTGGCCTCGGCGCGGATCAGTTCGTCGCAGTCCTCCAGGACGAGCAGTCGCCAGCGCGGCTCCTCGTCCTCGCCCGGGCCGTCCCAGCCGACGGCGACGTCCATCAGGTAGCCCGGGTCGTTGAACAGCAACTCGGGGTCGAGCACGCAGTCGACCTGGCACCAGGACCCCCACTCGCGCGCGAGCGTGCGCAGCAGCGTCGTCTTGCCGGTGCCGGGCGGGCCGTGCAGGAGGACAAGGCGGCCCGTCACGTCGGCCGCGGTCGTCGCCATGAGGGTGTCCAGGCGGCCGACGGCGGCCGTGGGGTAGTTCCTCCTGATCTCCGGCCAGGAGGAGGTCGTGATGGGCTTGGCGGAGCGGTGCGGCCCGTGGCTCGACCTCCACCAGAAGCCCATGCGCACGTGGTCGGCGTCGGGAGCCGCCTCCTCCGCGTTCCTGGTCGCCTGCTCCAGAACCGATCCGGCCAGTTCCTCGCTCACCGCCGTGGCGGTGAGCGTCGCCGACCGGTTCGCGCCGCGGACCACCCGCAGCGTCCATCCCTCGCCCGCGATCAGGCGGGTCTCGTACCCGTCGGTGTGCTGGGCGACGCGGAGCAGCCGGCCGCCCTCCGCGGTCAGCGGGGCGTCGGCGCGGACCCGGCCGAGGCTGGTGGTGCGGGACCAGGGCTGCTCGCCGGTCGCGAACGGCGACAGCGCCATGGCGTCGATCACGTCGGCCGGGCTGTCGGCGTCGTCGAGCCAGATCCGCATCGGCACCGGCGGCGGGGGCGTGGATTGAGGAGAGAAGTCGACCTCCTTGATAACGGACATACAGTGATGATCTCGACGTGCGACTCGCTCTGTCGAATGGATTTATGGGCCTATTCAGTTTTCTTGCTGTTTAAGCAGTTTCATATGGGCAAAAGGCAGTACCTGCTGGGGCGTTACCGCTACGCTCGGTGTCCAGTCGTACGGTTTTCAACGGAGAGCACTGTGGCCATCGATCTCGTGTCCCGCGCTGAATGGGGCGCGCGTCCTCCCAGGGGCTCGTACTCGTCGCTGACCTCCACGCGCGGCGTGAAGGTCCACTACACCGGCGGCCGGGTGGACCCGGGCATCGTCACCGACCACGCCAAGTGCGTGGCCATGGTGAAGTCCATCCAGAACTTCCACATCGACGGCAACGGCTGGATCGACATCGGGTATTCGATGGTCGCCTGCCCGCATCGGAAGGTCTTCGTCGGCCGCGGGCCGGGGCACCTGCCGGCCGCCAACGGCCCCGGCCTGAACTCCGGCCATTACGCCGTGCTCGGTCTCGTCGGCAACGCCGGCCTGGTCCAGCCGACCGACGGCATCCTGCACGCGATCCTGGACGCGGTGGAGTATCTGCGCGACAAGGGCGGCGCGGGCAAGGAGATCAAGGGCCACCGCGACGGCTACTCCACCGACTGCCCCGGCGACCCGCTGTACGCCTGGATCAAGAAGGGCGCGCCGCGTCCCGGCACCACCCAGCCGCAGCCGGAGCCCGAACCGGAGCCCACGCGGCAGTGGCCCGGCCGCCTGCTCAAATACCCGCCCGTGACGCGCGGCGACGACGTGCGCGCCTGGCAGGCCAGGATGAAGGAGCTCGGCTACGACATCGCCGTGGACGGCGCGTACGGGCCGGACTCCCAGGACGTGTGCCGCAGGTTCCAGAAGGATCGGCACCTCGACGTGGACGGCATCGTCGGCTCCGAGACCTGGAACGCCGCGTTCGCCACGTCCTGAGGAGCCCGGCCCGGGGTCGGGGAGGACCAAAGCCCGACTGTCCGATGGCATCGAATCGAGTCGCCGGAGAAGCCCTGCGCAGTCGGGATGTCCCTGTCGCGTGCGCTGCCGGTTCTCGATCTTGAAACCGTTGACACATCCCATGTGTGAGACATCTGACACGGTCTGAAAGTTGCATCACGGTCGGGCTTCCTGGTGTGAATCGGCTGTGGTGGAGCCGCATGCCCGCAGTGATCCCATCTTCGCTGAACCGCGAGCCTTGACAGGAGGGACCCCGGGGCTTACGTGTGATGTCCGGCCATTTCGTCGAATCGATACGACACCCCCGGACCAGGAGACAGCGTGCCCCCTATGAAGCGGAGCGATCCCTCCTCCCGTCCTCGACGTCGGGCGAGCAGGTGGCCGGCGGTGATGGCGGCCCTTCTGCTCGCGATGATCGGAGCTCAGCCGGCTGTGGCGGCACAGCGGTCTGCGCCGTCGGAGTCCGCCGCGACGGTTGCCGCCGCCGGCGACATCGACGGCGTCACCGCGGGCAATGCCGCGATCGCCTCGGTCGATCTCGCCGGGACGTGGAGCTTCACCCCGGCGGGCCGGTCGACGACGTCGATCAAGGTGCCCGGAGGCGGCTGGTACAAGCAGGGTTTCACCGATGTGTCCCAGGCGGTGTACTCGCGTACGGTGACGGTGCCGGACTCGGGGCAGCCGCAGTCGACGTGGATCGAGTTCGGCGCGGTGAACCACCAGGCGACCTTGTCGGTGGACGGTCGGGTGGTCGCGACGCAGACCACGGCCTTCACCCCGTCGAAGTTCGACATCAGCGCCTACGCCGCCCCGGGCACCACTCATACGATCAGCGTTGACGTGAAGGGCCGCGGCGCGCTGAAGAACCCGGCGAACGGCAAGTACATCGTGCCCGTGGCCGCCGACTGGTCCGAGGCGGTCCCGCAGGGCATCTACCGCTCCGCGTTCCTGCGGGTGTATCCGGCCGTGTACGTCAGCGACACGTTCATCCGCACGTCGGTGGCGAATCAGACCCTCGGTTACGACGTGTGGGTGACCAACACCTCGGGCAGCGCTCGATCGGTGACGCTGACCGGCGAGCTGTCCTCGGACGGCGGCGGGACGTTCGATTACCCGGCGCTGCCGTCCCGCACCGTGACCGTGGGGGCGCGGTCGACGGCCAAGGTCACGGTCGATTCCGTCGCGTGGAACCTCGGCACCGCCTCGTACTGGTGGCCGAACGTCCCCTACCGGCCGGGGTATCGAGCCCAGCTTCACCGCCTCAAGGTTCGCGCGGCGACCGACGACGGCCGGACAAGTGACGCGACCTACCGGTTCGGGTTCCGAGAGACCACTCAGAACGGCGAGTACTACTACATCAACGGCATCCGGGTGAACTTCCGCGGTGACAACCTGCAGGGTGCGGACTACGACCGGGTCGACTACGGAGGCAAGGGCGACGCCTACGACACGCTGCCCGGCTTCCTCCCGCCTTCGGCGGGCAACGGCGGCTGGCCGCAGGCCGTGGACAACTACCAGAGGCTCAACTACAACGTGGTGCGCATCCACCAGGAGCCGGCCAGCCCGTACATGCTCGACGTGGCCGACGAGACGGGCCTGATGATCATCGACGAGACCGGCGTCCGCGGCAGCGCGCAGGACTTCGTCGCAGGGCACGACCACATGGTCGCGCACGCCCGCGCACTCACGGTGCGGGACCGCAATCATCCCGCCGTCATCCGCTGGAGCCAGGCCAACGAACCGACCTTCGGCAACGACTCCGAGCAGTTCGAGCAGGATCTCTACGCGGCGATGAACGGCAACGACGGCACCCGGCCGGTCAGCCTCGACGCCGCGCCCGGCGCCGACTCACCCAGCCGGTACCCGAACATGAGGTACGCCAACTTCGCGATCTTCTCGCATTACCTCGACGGCGTCGGACAGTACGGGGAGCGGGTGGCCTCCGTGACCGGCCGCCCCGACGGCGAGGGTGAGTACGTCTGGAACAAGTGCAACACCAAGCAGGGCTTCATGTGGTTCGCCACGGCGACGGCCGCCAAGCGTGGCAAGGATGCCGCCGACCTGCGCCCGTACACGCTGCTGTCCGCGTGGGCCGGTTTCGTGCCCGGCGTGCGTACCGCGGACTTCGTGCCGGAGGAGGGCGGCCATCCGCTCTACGGTGCGGACAACCTGTCCGATCCCTGGAGCAACCCCCAGATTCAGCGCGTCCAAGCCGCGTTCAACCCGGTCGCGGCGATCGACCTGCCCTACTGGTCGGCGTCCGGGGTCTCCGACGCCAACGGCGACTTCCCGCTGCCGCAGGCCGTGAACGCCTACGCCTACAACGCCTCCGCGACCCGAAACATCACCGTCTTCAACGACGACCTGCGCGACACCTCCGTCGGATTCTCCTGGTCGGCGCGGCTCGACCGGCCCGACGGCCCCGTCGTCGCGTCGGGGCAGACCACACTGAACATCCCACTGGGCTCGCGGGTCACCCAGCCGGTCACCTTCACCACACCGGCGACCGGCTCACGGGTGTACCTGGTCCTGACGACCACCAAATCGGGTGCCACGACGTTCACCGACGCGGTCGAGTACTTCACCCTCGGGTCCGGTTCGGGCGGCCCGGTGTCGGGCGCGGCCTACCGCATCGTCAACCGCAACAGCGGCAAACCGCTCGCCGTGGCCGGCGGCTCCACCGCCGACGGCGCCAAGGTCGTGCAGCAGACCGGCGCCGCCGCCTGGACCGTCACCAGCGGTCAGGGCGGTGCGTACACCCTGCGCTACGTCCCCACCGGCAAGGTCCTCGACGTCAACGGCGGCAGCACGACCCAAGGGCTGCAACTGCAGCAGTGGACCGCCAACGGCGGCGCCAACCAGCTGTGGTACCTCCGGTCCACCGGCGACGGCTATTACACGATCGTCAGCTACGGCAGCGGGCTGCTGGCGGACGTGTACGGCGCGTCGACCTCCGACGGTGCCCAGGTCGTGCAGTGGGCCGCCAACGGCGGCGCCAACCAGCAATGGCAGCTGGTCCTGGCCTGAGACCCCTGGGGACGGCCCGGGCGGTTGGCGTTGTCCACAGACCGGGACCCCGGGGCCCCGCGGCCGGGCCGGTGCATCTAGCATCCGGTTCATGACGGTGCCGCCTGTTGAACTCGACGATCTCGCCGATCCCGCAGCGGGGTTCCCGCAGGCCACGCGGGAGCAGTGGAGGACGCTCGCGGCCGAGGTGCTGCGCAAGTCCGGCTGGGACGGTTCGCCGGACGAGGCCGAGGCCGCCCTGACCACCACGACCTACGACGGGGTGGCGGTCGCCCCGCTGTACGACGCCGCGGACCTGCCGGCCGCGCCGCGGACAACGCGCGCGCCGGGCCCGTGGGACGTGCGCCAGCGGCACGCCGACCCCGATCCGGCCGCGAACCGGGAGGCGATCCACGCCGACCTGGAGAACGGCGTCACGTCCCTGTGGCTCGATCTGAACGCGATCGATCCGGCCGCGCTGCCGGCCGTCCTCGACGGCGTCCTGCTCGACCTGGCCCCCGTCGTCCTCGACGCCGGCCCGCGCGCGGCCGAGGCGGCGGAGCATTTCCTGCGCATCGTCGAGGGGGTGGCAGGCGGGGTGGCGCTGCCCGGGGGCAACCTGGGCGCCGACCCGATCGGGCTGGCGGCCCGCACCGGCGCGACCGTGGACACCGGCGCCGCCGTGGCGCTCGCCCGCCGCTGCGCCGCGGACCATCCCGGGCTGCGGGCGATCACCGTCGACGCGCTGCCGTACCACGACGCGGGCGGCGCCGACGCCGAGGAGCTCGGCTGCTCGGTCGCGACCGGCGTCGCCTACCTGCGGGCGCTGACCGACGCGGGCCTGACGGCCGAGCAGGCGTTCGGACAGCTCGAGTTCCGCTACGCCGCGACCGCCGACCAGTTCCTCACCATCGCCAAGCTCCGGGCCGCCCGGCGGCTGTGGGCGCGGGTCGCCGAGGTCACCGGGGTCGCGCGGGAACCCGGCAGGCAGCTTCAGCACGCGGTCACCTCGTCGGCGATGATGACCGTCAGGGACCCCTGGGTGAACATGCTGCGCACGACCGTGGCCTGCTTCGCGGCCGGGGTGGGCGGGGCGGACGCGGTGACCGTCCAGCCGTTCGACGCCTGCCTCGGGCTGCCCGACGCGTTCGCCCGCCGCATCGCCCGCAACACCCAGTCGCTGCTGGTGGAGGAGGCGAACGTCGCCCGCGTGGCCGACCCGGCCGGCGGCTCCTGGTACGTGGAACGGCTCACCGACGACCTCGCCGCACGGGCCTGGGAGTGGTTCCAGGAGATCGAACGGGCCGGCGGCATGGCGGCCGCGCTGGAGCGGCTGGTCCCCGAGCGGCTGGCGGCGACCAGGGCCAGGCGCGCGGACAACCTCGCCCACCGCCGCGACCCGATCACCGGGGTCAGCGAGTTCCCCGACCTCAAGGAGAGACCGGTGTCCCGGCGTCCCGGCCCCGGGCTCGCCGCGGCGTCCCGTGGGGCGTCCGGTGGGGGACTGCCGGTGACGCGCCGCGCCGAGGAGTTCGAGGCGCTGCGCGACCTCGCCGACGCCCAGCCGAGCCGGCCCACGGTGTTCCTCGCCACGATCGGGCCGGTCGCCGCGCACACCGCGAGGGCGACGTTCGCCGCCAACCTGTTCGCGGCGGGCGGCGTCGCGACCGTCACCAGCGGCCCGGGCACCGACCCGGGCGCGATCGCCGCGGCCTTCCGCGACTGCGGCACCCCCGTGGCCTGCCTGTGCTCCAGCGACCGGCTGTACGGCGAGCACGCCGCGGCGGTCGCGGCGGCGCTGCGGGAGGCCGGGGCGCGCAGGGTCTGGCTGGCGGGGAAGGGGGAGTATGAGGGGGTGGACGCCACCCTGTACGCCGGCTGTGACGCGCTCGGGGTGCTCCGCGCGACGTTCGACGATCTGGGAGTGGACCGATGATTCCGGATTTCTCGGAGATTGACCTGGGGTCGGGCGCCGCGGCGACGGACATCCCCGGCGGCCCGGCCTGGGAGACTCCTGTGTGGGAGACGCCGGAGGGTATCGCGGTCAAGCCGTTCTACACGGCGGCCGACCTGGAGGACGGTCCGGCCCTCGAGACCTACCCGGGCGTCGCGCCCTTCCTGCGCGGCCCGTACCCGACGATGTACGTCACCCAGCCGTGGACCATCCGGCAGTACGCCGGGTTCTCCACCGCCGAGGAGTCCAACGCGTTCTACCGGCGCAACCTGGCGGCCGGGCAGAAGGGCCTGTCGGTCGCCTTCGACCTCGCGACCCACCGGGGCTACGACTCCGACCACCCCCGCGTCGCCGGCGACGTCGGCATGGCGGGCGTGGCGATCGACTCGATCTACGACATGCGGCAGCTGTTCGACGGGATCCCGCTCGACCGGATGAGCGTGTCGATGACGATGAACGGGGCGGTGCTGCCGATCCTGGCGCTCTACATCGTCGCGGCCGAGGAGCAGGGCGTCACGCCCGACAAGCTGGCGGGGACCATCCAGAACGACATCCTCAAGGAGTTCATGGTCCGCAACACCTACATCTACCCGCCGGGCCCGTCGATGCGGATCATCTCCGACATCTTCGAGTACACATCCAAGAAGATGCCGAAGTTCAACTCCATCTCGATCTCCGGCTACCACATCCAGGAGGCCGGGGCGACCTGCGACCTGGAGCTCGCCTACACGCTGGCCGACGGGCTGGAGTACCTGCGCGCCGGGGTCCAGGCGGGGCTGGGCATCGACGCGTTCGCGCCGCGCCTGTCGTTCTTCTGGTGCATCGGCATGAACTTCTTCATGGAGGTCGCCAAGCTCCGCGCCGCCCGGCTCCTGTGGGCCCGCCTGGTCAAGGGCTTCAATCCGACCAACCCCAAGTCGCTGTCGCTGCGCACGCACAGCCAGACCTCCGGATGGTCGCTGACCGCGCAGGACGTGTTCAACAACGTCGTAAGGACCTGCGTCGAGGCGATGGCGGCCACCCAGGGCCACACCCAGTCGCTGCACACCAACGCCCTGGACGAGGCGCTCGCGCTGCCGACCGACTTCTCGGCGCGGATCGCCCGCAACACCCAGCTTCTGCTCCAGCAGGAGTCGGGCACCTGCCGGGTCATCGACCCGTGGGGCGGCTCCTACTACGTCGAGCGGCTGACCCGGGAGCTGGCGCGGGCGGCCTGGGGCCACATCCAGGAGGTCGAGCGGGCCGGCGGCATGGCCAGGGCCATCGACCAGGGGCTGCCCAAGATGCGCATCGAGGAGGCGGCGGCCCGCACCCAGGCCCGCATCGACTCCGGCAGGCAGCCCGTGATCGGCGTCAACAAGTACCGCCCCGAGGCCGACGAGCCGATCGAGGTGCTCAAGGTCGACAACACGGCCGTGCGCAACCAGCAGATCGACAAGCTCCGCAGGCTGCGCGAGGAGCGCTCGGCCGGCGCCGTCAACGAGGCGCTGGAGGCGCTGACGAAGGGCGCGGCCGGCGGGGAGAACCTGCTGGAGCTCGCGGTGAACGCCGCAAGGGCCAAGGCCACGGTGGGGGAGATCTCCGACGCGCTGGAGAAGGTCTTCGGACGGCACGCCGCGCAGATCCGTACGATATCGGGCGTGTACCGCGCGGAGGTGGGCGGCGCCGCGGACCGGGTCCGGGAGGCGTGCGCGCAGTTCGAGAAGGCGGAGGGCCGCCGGCCCCGGATCCTCGTCGCGAAGATGGGCCAGGACGGTCACGACCGGGGTCAGAAGGTGATCGCGAGCGGCTTCGCCGACCTCGGTTTCGACGTCGACGTCGGCCCGCTGTTCCAGACGCCCGAGGAGGTCGCCCGGCAGGCCGTCGAGGCCGACGTGCACGTGGTCGGGGTCTCCTCGCTGGCGGCCGGGCACCTGACGCTGGTGCCCGCGCTGCGGCAGGCGCTCGGCGACCTCGGCGCGGACGACATCATGATCGTGGTGGGCGGGGTGATCCCCCCGGGCGACGTCGAGGAGCTGCGCACCGCGGGCGCCTCGGCGATCTTCCTGCCCGGCACGGTCATCGCCGACGCGGCCCTGGAGCTGCTGCGCGAGCTGTCCGCCCGGCTGGGTCATCGGTGATCGCATCGGTGATCGAGGACTACGTCAAGGGCGTGCTGTCGGGCGACCGGCGGTGGACCGCCCGGGCCATCACCCTGGTGGAGTCGACCAGGGCCGATCACCGGGAGATGGCGCAGCGGCTGCTGGTCGAGCTCACCCCGCATGCCGGTAAGGCCCGCAGGGTGGGCGTGTCCGGGGTGCCCGGGGTCGGCAAGTCGACCTTCATCGAGGCGCTCGGCACCCATCTCACCGGGCAGGGGCACCGGGTGGCCGTGCTGGCCGTGGACCCCTCGTCCCGGCGCTCGGGCGGCAGCATCCTGGGAGACAAGACCCGGATGGCCAGGCTGTCGGCCGATCCCAACGCCTTCATCCGGCCGTCCCCCACGGCCGGGACGCTCGGCGGCGTGGCGAAGGCCACACGTGAAGCCATCGTCGTCGTGGAGGCGGCGGGCTACGACATCGTGCTCGTCGAGACGGTCGGGGTCGGCCAGTCGGAGACCGCGGTCGCCGACATGGTCGACACCTTCCTCCTGCTCACCCTCGCCCGCACCGGGGACCAGCTCCAGGGGATCAAGAAGGGCGTGCTGGAGCTGGCCGACGTCATCGCCGTCAACAAGGCCGACGGGGAGCACGAGACGGCCGCGCGCAAGGCGGCGCGTGAGCTGTCCGGGGCGCTGCGGCTGCTGCGCTCGGCCACGCCCGTGCTGACCTGCAGCGGCCTCACCGGCGCCGGACTGGAGGAGCTGTGGGCGCACGTCATGCGCCACCAGGAGGGCGCCGACCTCGCCGCCAGGCGCAGCCGCCAGCAGGTCGAGTGGACCTGGGCGCTGGTCAGGGAGCGGCTGCTGGCCATGCTCCGCGACGCCACAGGGGAGATCGCGCCGGAGATCGAACGACAGGTCCTCGACGGCACCCTCACCCCGGCGCTGGCCGCCGATCGCATCCTGGCGGCCTTCCTGCCCACCGGAGACCCCGCGGACTCCTCTCATGACACCCGGGGGATCACCTTTCCTCCCGGGTGAGAAAGATCGCTACCCGTGTGACCGGGAATGCACTGTTGCACGTTTTCCCGGGCCGAAAGCGTGCCACCATGTGGCCGCTTTCGACTACGGGGAGGTGCGATGAACCACGATCCGATGATGCCGCCGCAGGTGGAACGCGCTCTGCGGGAGTACCGGGCGTTACTGTCCGCGCACGGGATGACCTGGGGAGAGCCGCCGCTGGGCTACGTCCGGATGATGCCGTTCCTGCGGTTTCCCCAGGAGGCCGACCGGATGAGCATCAGGCCCGACCTCGACGCGGAGTTCCGCGACACGCTGGACGGAGAGGTCCCGCGGGGCCTGGTGGCGTTGCGGCTGACCGCGGACGGCCACGGGCTGAAGCACCGCCTGGAGCACGGCCCGGCCCGTCCGCTGCTGTCGCCGGGGCCGGTGCCCGTCGTCCTGCTGGTCGACTCCGCGCTGCCGCACCCGGTGGAGGTGACGGCCGACGGCGTGCCGTACGGGATCGCGGCGGGCGGGGCCAGGCTGCTCGACGTGACGACCGCGACCATGCTCACGGTGGACGGCGAGGAGGTGGACCTGTCGGGGCTGGCCCGGCCCGCGCCGGCCGCGCGGCTGCGGTTGCGCGCGGGCTTCCCGTGCCGGTGGAACGTCACGTCGGCCGACGGCCAGGGGTGGTATCCGGAGGGAGTGCCGGAACGGCGCGACAACGACGACAGGCCGTTCTTCCACGGCGACGACATCGTGCTCGCCGTGCCCTGCGAGCCGGTCACGATCCGGGTCACGCGCGGTATGGAGTACGGCATCGCCGAGACGACGGTCGTCCCCAGGACGGGGGAGGAGACACTGGTCGGGCTCGCGCCGCAGCGGCTGTACGACGCCGCCGCCCGCGGCTGGTACGGCGCCGACCTGCACGTCCACATGAACTGGGCGGGCGACCTGGTCGCCGTCCCGGCGGAGGCGGCCGCCGCGCAGCTCGGCGAGGACCTGCACGTGCTCAACCTCGTCGCGGGGAACGTCGCGGGGGACCGGGTCTACGACCGGGAGGCGCTCCAGCACTGGGCCGGGCGCGACCTGCCGTGGTCGGACGCCGGGCACGTCGCCCGGATGGGCGTGGAGTATCGCAACGACCTGTTCGGGCACGTCCACGTCTTCGGGGTGGCCGCGCCGCCCGCCGTCTACCACACGGGCTTCGGCGCCGACGCCGACTGGCCGCCCAACGCGGCGGTCTGCGGCGACCTGCGGGAGCCGCGCGCGGTCTTGGGATACGCCCACCCCTTCCACGGCCCGGTCTCCTCCCCGGAGGACGTGGCCGCGAACGGGACCAGGAACTGCACCGGCCGTGCCCTGGTGGTGGACGCCGCGCTCGGCCTGGTCGACGGGGTGGAGGTGCTGCACTTCAGCGACCTGTCGTCCGCGCCGGGGACCGCCGAGGTCTACCGGAGGCTGGTCGGCGCGGGCAACCGGCTGGCCGCGCTCGCCGGGACCGACACCATGCTGTCGTTCACCCGCCAGGACACGGTCTCCAGCCCGCCGGGCTGGGAGCGTGTCTACGCCCGCGTGGACGGGCCGCTCAGCGCCGAGTCGTTCGCCGAGGCCGTACGGCGGGGCCGCACGTTCGCCACCACCGGCCCCTGGCTGGAGCTCACGGTGGACGGCCTGGGGCCGGGGGAGACGCTCGACCTGGAGGGCGGCGAGACGGTCGCGATCCGGGCCAGGGCCGTCGGGCCGGAGGTGGAGCGCGTCGAGATCAGGACCGCGGCGGGCGTGCTCGCCGAGGGGCCGGGCCACGAGATCACCGCGTCGCTGTCCGTGGAGGACGCCACCTACGTGGTCGCCGTGGTCCGCGGCGGCCCCCATCCGCGCTCCCCGCGCGGGCGCGCCTACGCCCACACCAGCCCGGTCTACCTCGACGTGCGGGGACGGCGTGTGGCAAGAGAGGAGGACGTGCACTGGTGCCTGCGGTGGCTCGACCTGCTCGACGAGCTGGTCAGGGCCAGGGCCCGCCTGCGGACCCGGGCCCAGCTGCGCGACCACCTCGACCTGATCGAGAAGGCCAGGGCGGTGTACGAATCCCGGCTGTGACCGGAGATCTGTGACCGAAGATCTGTGACCGGAGAGCTGTGACTACAGGTCGAGCGACGAGCCGCCGAAGCGGTCCCGCAGGAACCGGCCCTGGTCCCTGAGCGCCTGCTCGTCCCCCTGGTGGACGGCGTCCGCGATCGCCGACAACCCCGACTCCAATAGGCCGAGCTGCGCCATCAGCTCCTCGTGCGCGCTGCGCTCGCGTGACCCCCGGCGGGTCAGCGCGTACGACCTCGGCAGGTTGGCGTACGCCTCCAGGCTGGTGGGCAGGTAGTCGCGGACGGCCTGGGAGACGACGTGCAGGTGGTCGGGGGCGGAGGTGAGCGCCTCCGCCCTGGCCAGCACGCCGCGCAGGATCGCGGCGAGGTCGCCGACCTTGGCCACGACGTCCTCGGGGAAGCGGGGCGGCGACACCTTGGCCAGGAGGGCGTCGAGGTCGTCCCGCAGCGCCCGCGTCTCGACCTCCGCGTGGGAGATCGTCAGCCGCACCCGGTCGGGCGGGGTGAGCAGGGCGCCCACGCCGTACAGCCCGGCGACGACCACCGGCCACAGCGAGCCGGCGAGGCCGAGGAAGTGCAGCCCGAGGCCGCCGAGTGCGAGGGCGGAGCCGACGATGTTCCGCGTCGAGCCGAGGTAGGACAGGATCCGGTCACTGGTAGCCACGGATCTCCTTGAACGCCGAGGCGAGCGACGCCTGCCGGGCGTCGAACACCGCGCCGCCGGTGAGCGTGGCGACCTGGCGCATCTCGGACACGTCGCTGTCGCCGAACAGCACCACGAATGTGGGGATCCGGGTGCCCAGGGTCCGGTAGAAGCCGGCGAAGTCCTCGTAGGAGGAGCCGTCGGTGTTCTCGCCGTCCGTCATGAGCACGACCGAGGTGAAGTCCTCGCCGCCCGTACCACCCGATCCGCCCGGGCCGCCCCGGACCGTCTCGTACGCGCCGCGCAGGCCGTCGTAGATCGCGGTGCCGCCTCTCGCCGTCAGGACGTCGCCGTACGCGCGGATCCGACGCAGGACCGCCGCGGGATCGCGTTCCGGCACCGTGAACGTGCTCGCCTGGCCGGCCACGGTGTTGAACGGCAGCAGCGTGACGGTCTCCCTGTTGCGGAATCGGGAGAACCGGCCGGAGGCCGAGGCGTCGGCGCCGGTCAGCGCGGCGAGCGCCTGCTTGAGCGCGTCGATGCGGTCGCCCTCCATCGACCCGGAGGTGTCCAGCACGAACACCGTGCGCGACGGGCGGCGCACCTGGTTGAGGTACGCGTTGATCAGCGCGTCTGCGGCGCTGCGCCGGTTGGGGAACGGCAGCTCCAGCAGCGGGGCCGTGCCGAACCTGGCGTCGGGCCGCACCTCGGGCACGATGGGCCGCCGCGCCGTGGTCGTCATGATCTCGCGCTGCACCCCGGGTGTGCGCAGCCAGGCCGTCAGCTTGCCGTACAGCTCCTTCTTGGCAGAGGAGGCGAGCAGCGTGAGCGGGTAGTCGGCGGTGACGACGCCGTCGCCGGGATAGACCAGCGTGAGCGGCTCACCGGAGGCGGTGCGCAGGCCGAGCAGCACGGACTCGTAGTTGATGAGCCCGTCCACGTCCGTGCGCCGCCGGAAGGCGTCGGCGAGCCAGCCGGAGGAGCCTGCGGTGAGGGTCTGCGCGGAGAAGAACCCGGTGAGCCGGGGGGTGACGGCCGCGATCTGGGTCTGGTCGAGCGCCTCGCCCGCGTCCGACAGCGCCGCCGCCACACCGACCAGGGCGGAAAAGCCCGAGTTCGACGACGCGGGGTTCGTCATGCCGAAGGTGAAGCGGTGTTTCCTCGCGGCCTCGGCGATGTCCGTCCAGGTCGCCTGGCCGGTGTCCCAGCCGAGCTCGCGGGCCTTGGCGCGACTGAGGCCGAGCACCACGGGAGAAAGCATGATCTTGGTCTGGGTGGACAGGCGCGCACTCGCCCCGTCGATCAGGGACAGGTAGCGGTTGGAGGAGAACCAGACCGCGTCGTAGCGGCCGTCCGCGCCGCCGTTCGCCACCTGCTCGGCGCCGTCCAGGGTGCCGGTGTAGGAGAGCGACACCTTCACGCCCGCCGCGCCGGCCGCCTTGGCGAGCAGCGGCTCCAGGTCCTTGATCTCGCTGCCCGCGAGGACGCGCAGCACGTCGGGCCCGTCCTCCGGCGGTGCGTCCTCGCCGTTGCCCCCGCAGGCGGCCGTGACGGCGAGCAGCACGGCCATCAGCACGGCCAGCAGCAGGGCTGGGGCGGTCGTGATCGCTCTCCTCACGACCCGGCCTCGTCGCCGCGGCGGGAGCGCTCCAGATAGGCGCGGGCGTGGTCGAGTTCCGCGGTCAGGTTGTCGACGGTGACGGCCATGCTCTCGACGGCCTTGGCCTTGAAGCCGTCGATCATGTCCATCGTCGAGTAGATGTTGTCGAACGCCTTGCTCAGCGCCTCCATGCTCACCGTCGTGGCGGCGGCCTGGGTCTGGATGTCTCCCGCCTGGGTGCGCAGCATCTCGCTGGTCGCGAGGATCAGGTCGGAGGTGGTGGTGTTCAGCGCCGTGATCTGGTCGAGCACCAGCTTCTGGTTGGCGAGGGCCTGGGCCACCGTGACGGCCGTGCGCAGCGCGGCGATCGTCGTGGTGGTGGCCCGCTCCACCCCCTTGATCAGCTCCAGGTTGTTCTTGCGCACCAGGTCCAGCGCGAGGTAGCCCTGGGCCGACACGGCGAGCTGGGTCAGCAGGTCCTGGTGCTTCTGGCGCACGCCGAACAGCGCGTCCGACCGCAGGGCGTTCGCCTTCTCGGGGTCGGTGAGCTCGATCCGGTCGATCCGCCCCTGCAGCTCCGCGTCGAGCGCCGCCGCCAGCACGGCGTACTCCTGGAGCTTCGTCATCGACTCCCAGAGGTTCGCCTTCTCGCCCTCGATGGCGGCGTTGTCCTTGCGTAGCTCGTCCTGCCCGGACTTGAGCGCCCGGATGATGTCGTCGATGTGCTTTTGCGCGCTGCGGTATTTGGCGAAGTAGTCGCGCAGCCGGTCGCCGAACGGGATGATCCCGAGCAGCCGCCGGGTGCCGGCGGTCGCCTGCTTGGGGTCGAGGTCGACGATCGTGCGGCGCAGCGCGACGAGCTGACCGGCGACCCGCGCCTGGCCGTCGGCGCCCTCGCCCTTGGCCGAGGCCAGCGCCGCGACCGGGCGCCTGAGCATCCGGTTGGCCACCTGGGAGGAGGCGCGGATCTCCGAGTCGCCCATCGAGGTGATGTCGTGCACCTTCCTGGTGAACTCCGGCGACCGGTGGTCGAGCGTGGTGAGCTCCTCGGCGAAGCCGGACGCCTTGCGGGCGAGTTCGGCGCCGCGCTCGCCGGGGAGCGGCAGCATCCCGGCCGCCTTCTCGGCCGGTACCGCCGCCACCGGGGCGGGCGGAGTCAGCACCAGATCTTCGGACACGGGTGTCCTCTCTTCCTGGGCAAAGGGGGGGTCAGGACGACGGCTTCGCGCCGGCCAGGTAGCTCCGCTCGATGGTCGAGACGAGGTCTTCCAGCCGGTCGTAGGCGGGTGGCTCGACCACGTCGACCAGGCTTCCGGCGATCGGGGCCTTCGCCTTGGCCGTGAAGTCGGCGAAGACCTTGGGGTCGGCGGTGCGGAAGCCGTATCTCGCGGCGAGACGGGCGAACTCGGGATCCTCCTGCAGCAGCCGCCCGACCTCCGCGGCCCGGTCGGTGAGTGGGACGAGTGTGTGCTTGCTGAGCACGGTCGGCGCGGGGTAGATCAGCCGCATGTCGGGCCGGATGGCCCCGCCGCCCGCGAACAGCCGCGCCGCGTACTGCGCCTCGTAGATCACCACCATCGGCGTCTTGCCGATCCCCAGCGCGAGGTAGTCCTCGAACGGCGCCTCCGTGGAGGACTCCGAGTAGCCCTGGTCGAGGAACAGCGGGGCGACCGTCCGCGCCACCTCGGCGACCTGCGCCCGCGAGGTCACGACGTCGTCGCCGTTGGCCACGTAGCTGGTCGCCGCGAGGTACATGGCGGCCGAGTTCGACGTGCGGACGTCCGTGGTGGTGAGCAGGACCCGCTTGCGGGCACGGTAGGAGACGTTGCCCGGCAGCGCGTCCCAGCGGGTGCCCTTGGCGACGAGGTCGAGGAACCTGTGCAGGTCGAGGACCTGATAACCCGCGCCCGAGTCGTGGACCACGCCCGCCTTCGCGAGCACGTCCACGATCGGCTGGAACGTCGCGATCGCCATCGGCGAGTAGAACGGCGAGTACGTCCGCGCGATCTTGTGCGCCTGCCTGATCTTCTCGGCGGCCGGGACGCTGGAGGGAAAGGCGAAGTCGTACGGGCGCAGGTCCACCGTGGTCGCGATTTCGCGGGATCCCGCGGTGTCGACATCGACCCGCAGTCCGTGCCTGGCGAACGCCGCCCTGACCGCGGGATCGTCGAAGAAGGGCTTCTTCTCCGAACCGATCACACCGCGGACCGTGGCGAGCCGCTCACCGCCGCCGTCCCCGCCGTTGCCCAGCACGAGGGCAAGGACGACGGCGGCGCCCAGCGCCAGCGCCAGCCCGACCCCGATCCAACGCTTCATCCACGCTTTCCTTCGCCCCGTGGCCCTGATCCCCGTATTCCGGATTATGGGAGATGGCGGGAATGAGCGAGCGAGAGGAGAAGGGCGCGACTGAGAATTCAGGAAATGCTCATTGTGAAGTAATCGAGAATACCGCTATATCACCTTTTGGCGATAGAACGGCGTCAGCGGAACCGGCGGGTGGCGGCAAGGTAGGGCAGGCACGCCAGGGCCAATCCCGCGCAGACGGCGAGCGCCACGGGCGGGCCGACCGGAAGCAGGGCGCCGGCCAGTGCCGTGCCGAGGCCGATCCCGGCGTACAGGGCCGAGGAGTTCAGGCCGACGACCACGGCGGTCTCCCCGGGCGCGGCGTTGATCAGCCGGACCTGCTGCGCCGGGGTCTGGAACCAGGTCGCCGCGCCCCAGGCCGCCATCAGCGCGGCGGTCAGCGGCAGCCAGTGCGTGCCCGCCCCGGCCGCCCAGGTGGCGGCGGCCAGCGTCACGGTGAGCACGGCGAACCCCACGGCCTGCACGGGGATGGGCCCGTGCCGGTCCACCATGGCGCCCGCCAGCAGGTTGCCCGCGACCGCGCCGACGCCGTACAGGAACAGCAGCCAGGTCTCCGCCCCCGCTCCGGCCCCGAGTGCGCGCATCACCGGAACGGCGAAGGCGTAGAGCCCATAGCCGGCGGCCAGGCCGAGCACGGTCAGCGGCAGCACCGCGACCACCCCCGGTCGCCGCAGCGCCGCCAGCCGTTCCCGCAGCGGGATGCGCGGGTTGCCCGGCAACGCGGGCATCGCGGCGAACACGCCCAGTGCGCAGACCACGCACAGCGCCGCGACCAGGCCGAGCGCCGCGCGCCAGTCGAGGATCTTCCCGGCCAGGTTGCCCAGGGGCACGCCGAGGGCGGTGGCGACGGTCAGGCCGCCGACCACCACGGCCAGCGCCCTGGCCCGCTGCGCCGGCGCGACCAGCGACGCGGCCACCGCGCCCGCGTTCGGGGTGAACGCGGCGGCGCCGGACGCGGCCAGCACCCGCGTGACCATCAGCGCGCCGAAGTTCGGCGCCAGCGCCGAGGCGAGGTTGGCCAGGGCGAGCACGGCCAGGGCGCCGACCAGCAGGGCGCGGCGCGGCATCCGGGCCAGCGCGGTGGCCAGGACGGGCGACAGCACGGCGTAGGCGACGGCGAACGCCGTCGCCGACTGCCCGGCGGTGCCCTCCGTCACGCCCAGCGAGTGCGCCATCGCGGGCAGGAACCCGGCCACCACGTACGCGTCGGTCCCGACGGCGAACGTCCCGAGGGCCAGAACGAGGGTAGGGCCGAGGGTAGGGCCGAGGGTAGGGCCGAGGGTAGGGCCGAGGGTCGAGCCGAGCCCGCGCGGCGCGGCCTCCCGCGCGCTAATGGGGACATTCAATGTCCCTGTTTTGTCCATGAGAACGCTCCGTGCCAAGGTGGGGGATCAGTCGGTCATGCGGCCGTAGTTGCGGCGGGTGCGCGCCGCGCCGGCGGGGGCCTCGTCCATGAGGTCGGCGATCGTGCGGCCGGCCAGTTCGCGCCGCCACGCCAGCTCGGCCCGGCGCATGAGGCCGGAGATGCCGCAGGGCCGGTCGAACTCGGAGCCGGCGTCACGCCCGCTCACTCCGCGCTGCCGGATCTCCGTGCAGCGGAACGCCTCCAGCGGCCCCTCCACGGCGGTGACGACGTCCATCACCGTGATCCGATCGGGTGGGCGGGCGAGCGACCAGCCGCCCCGGACGCCGGGGGTGGAGGTGAGGATCCCGGCGCGGGCGAGTGGCTGCAGCCGCTTCTTCAGGTACTCCTGCGGCAGGTCGAACCAGGCGGCCAGCCGGCGGATCGACACGGGGGCCTCGTCGTCGAGCCAGCCCAGCGTCACGCAGCAGTGCAGTCCCCATTCGACGCCCTCGCCCATCCGCATAACCGGGACTATACACATCCCGGTTTGTCGCGGAGGCGGCGGAGGGGTCAGGCGAACAGCGTGCGGCCCCAGTAGTCGCCGCCGTCGACCACCCCGGGCGGGCAGGCGAACAGGCCGCTGGAGACGTGCTTGATGTACTCGTTCAGCGCGTCCTTCTGGGACAGCATCCGCTGGATGGGGACGAACTGCTTGCGGGGATCGCGCTGGTAGGCCATGAAGAACAGGCCCGCGTCGAGCCGCCCGAGGCCGTCGGATCCGTCCACGAAGTTGTAACCGCGCCGCAGCAGCCGCGCGCCGCCGTGGGCGTCGGGGTGCGCGAGCCGTACGTGCGCGTTGGCGGCGATCACCGGCGTACCGTCCGGGCCCTTCTTGGCGAAGTCCGGCGCGTCGAACTCCCCGTGCCCGGTGAGCGGCGCGCCCTTGCCCTTGTCGCGGCCGAAGATGGCCTCCTGCTCGGCCAGCGGGGCGCGGTCCCAGGTCTCGATGTGCATCCGGATCTTGCGGGTGACCAGGTAGGTGCCGCCGTCCATCCAGGCCGGGCCGTCGCCGGGCGCGGCCCACAGGTGATCGCGCAGCATGGCGGTGTCTTCGAGCTTGAGGTTGTTGGTGCCGTCCTTGAAGCCCATGAGGTTGCGCGGCGTCGTCTGCGCCCGCGAGGTGGACGAGGTGCGCCCGAACCCGAGCTGCGAGTAGCGCACGGAGACCTTGCCGAAGCCGATCCTGGCGAGGTTGCGGATGGCGTGCACCGCCACCTGCGGGTCGTGCGCGCACGCCTGCACGCAGATGTCCCCGCCGGAGATGCCGGGCTGCAGGTCCTCGCCGGGGAAGGCGGGCAGGTCGGCGAGCGCGGGCGGCCTGCGGTCGGCGAGACCGAACCGATCGTCGAACAGCGACGGGCCGAAGCCGACGGTCAGCGTCAGCCCGGAGGCGGGCAGGCCGAGCGCCTCGCCGGTGTCGTCCGGCGGCGCCTCGGGCGCCCCGCCCACGGCGCCGAACGTGCCGGCGTCCTTGCCCTGGGTCATCCGGGCCGCGGCGGCGGTCCACTCCTGGAGCAGCTCCACCAGTTCGGCCTTCTTCTTCGTGGTCACGTCGAACGCCACGAAGTGCAGCCGGTCCTGGGCGGGAGTGGTGACGCCCGCCTGGTGCGGGCCGTAGAAGGGCACGGGGTCGGAGGCCGAGGCCGCGTGGGCGACCGGCTCCTCCGCGAACGACCGCGTGACGACGGCCCCGGCCCCGACGGCGGCCACGCCCGCGGCACCGAGGCCGAACAGCCGCCTGCGGCTGATGCCTCCGTCCTGCGAGCTGCGCGGGCTCATCGGGCCACCACCGAGGCCACCTTGCTGATCGGCTCGGCCAGGGCGTTGATCGCGTCGGACAGCGCCTTGAGGTCGTCCTTGGACAGGTCCGTGTGCAGCTTCCAGCCGTCGCCGCTGCGGTGGGCGGCGAGCGCGTTCTCGGCGTCGGCGAACTTCGCGTCGAGCGTCTTCACCAGCTCGGTGTCGCGCTCCTCCAGCACCGGGCGCAGCGCCTGGACGGCGGCCTTCGAGCCCTGCAGGTTGGCGTCGAAGTCCCACAGGTCCGTGTGCGAGTAGCGGTCCTCCTCACCGGTGATCTTGCCGGTGGCGACCTCGTCGAGCAGCCCCTTGGCGCCGTTGGCGAGCTGCACGGGGGAGAGGTCGACCGTCGCGGACTTCGTCACGATCGTGTTCACGTCGGCCATCAGCTTGTCGGCGATCGGGCCGTCGCCGCCGACGTCCTTCTTGACCCACAGGTCCTTCTCGATGCGGTGGAAGCCGGTCCACTCCTCGCCGTCGGCCACGTCGTTCTCCCGCGCGTCGATGGCCGGGTCGAGGTCGCCGAAGACCTCGGCGACCGGCTCGATCCGCTCCCAGTAGGTGCGGGCGACCGGGTAGAGCTCCTTGGCCTTGGCCACGTCGCCGGCCTTGACCGCCTGGGTGAACTCCTTGGTCTTTTCGAGCAGCGTGTCGGACTGGCTCTTGATGTAGCGCTTGTAGCTGGCCACGGCCTCGGCGAGCTTGGCGTCGCCGGTCAGCGGCTTGTGCTCGCCGCTGACCTTGAGGGGACCGCGGATGCCCTTGCCGGTCATCCCGGGCTTGCAGGCGGTCTCGTACACGCCCGCGGGAAGTTCCACCACGACCTCGCGGGTCAGGCCGGGCACGATGTTCTCGACCTCGCCCATGACCCGGTCGCCCGTCGCGTACACGTAGAACTCGGTGACCTTCGTGCCGTTGTTGGTGATCGAGAAGGTCGAGGTGCCTGCGGCCAGGTCGGACTTCGCCACCTTGCACTCGGTGTCGGTGGCGGCCACGGTGATCTTCCCGTCGCCGGCCGCGGTCGCCTCGGTCGTGGTGCCGGAGCCCGTGGACGAGCATGCGGTGAGACCGGCGAGGGTCAGCGCGGCGGCGGCCAGGACGGTGGGGGTGCGCATTTCGGTGGACTCCGGTCAGGAAGCGGGCTGGGGAGACTTGGAGGCGGGGCTCGCCGGCGTCTTGGCCGCGGGCCGCAGGAACAGGATGAGGACGGGAACCAGGTAGACGACCCAGGCGACGGCCTCCAGCACGCTGGGCTGCGGGGTGATGTTGAACATCCCGCTCAGCAGCGTCGAGTACCAGGCGCTGGGGTCGAGCACGCCGCTGATGTCGAAGGCGTAGGTGTTTCCGCCGGGCACCAGTCCCGACTCCTGCAGGTCGTGCACGCCGTACTTGAAGATCCCGGCGGCCACCAGGACCAGCAGCAGGCCCGTCCAGGTGAAGAACTTCGTGAGGTTGATCCGCAGGGCGCTGCGGTAGAGCCCCCAGCCCAGCGCGACCGAGGTGAGCAACCCGAGCGTGATGCCGATCAGCGGGCTCGCGCTGCTGGTCGCGCCCTGGACGGCGGCGAACCACAGCAGGGCGGTCTCCAGCCCCTCGCGGGCGACCGACAGGAACGCCACCACGACCACGGCGGTGGCCCCGAGTTCCAGGGCCGCGCCCATCTTCTCCCGCAACTCGCCCGACATCTTGCGGGCCGTCGTGCGCATCCAGAAGATCATGAAGGTGACGAAGACGGTCGCCGCCAGGGATGTCACGGCGTCGAACATCTCCTGCTGCTGCGTGGCGAGGTGGGCCGCGGTGAAGGTCAGCAGCGCGCCGAACCCGACGGAGAGGAGGACGGCGACGCCGACGCCGGCCCAGACCATGGGCAGCCGCTCGCGGCGGCCGCTCTTGACGAGGAAGGCCACGAGGATGGAGACCACAAGAGAGGCCTCGAGGCCCTCTCGAAGGCCGATGAGGTAACTCGCGAACACATCGTCCTCCGGACGGTCGGTAAGCCTAACCTAACTTAGGGCAGGTTCACCTTACCGACAAGGTCCCGAACCCGTGGAGCGGGGTAGGTCTTTTGTCACCTTCAGGGACGGGTGAGACCAGGGCCCGCCTTCGCCGGCAAGGAGGACGCCGGGTGGCGGCCCGGCGCCCGGCCGATTAATTCGATGGCATCCCTTCCCCGGCCCGCGTTATGGTGACGGACGTCCTGCCGCCGCACCCTGGAGGGTCACTTGGAGCTCTGAGGTCTCGACACCGCGTCCACGGCCGCCATCGGTGGTCCGGCGCAGCGACCTCAGGCAGACCCTCGCCTCGCGGCCCGTGCCCGCGGTGTCTCCACGGTTGTTCACCATTCCGCCCTTGGGGATACCCGGAGCCGCCTCATGTCTCATTCCATTGTCTGTACGGATCTGTCGTTCTCCTGGCCCGACGGGACGTCCGTCTTCGAGGAGCTCGACTTCGCGTTCGGCGCCGGCCGGACCGGGCTCATCGGCGTCAACGGCAGCGGCAAGTCCACCCTGCTCAAGCTGATCGCCGGAGAGCTGACCCCGGCGAGCGGCTCGGTGTCGGTCACGGGGCGGCTGGGCTACCTGCCGCAGAACCTCCCGCTCGGCGCGAGCCGTACGGTGTCCGACCTGCTGGGGATCACACCCGCGCGGGAGGCGCTGCACGCCATCGAGCGGGGCGACCTGAGCGAGGCGAACTTCGACGCGGTGGTCTGGGACGTCGAGGAGCGCGCCCGCGCCGAGCTCGACCGCCTCGGGCTCGCGGGGGTGGACCTCGACCGGACGGTCGCGACGCTCTCGGGCGGCGAGACCGTCATGGTCGGCCTCGCCGCGCGCTTTCTCGCCGAGCCCGACGTGCTGCTGCTCGACGAGCCGACCAACAACCTCGACCTCGACGCCCGGCGGCGCCTGTACGACGCCGTCTCGTCGTGGACGAGGACGCTGGTCGTCGTCAGCCACGACCGCACGCTGCTCGACCTGGTGGACCAGATCGCCGACCTGCCCGCCCGCCGTACGTTCGGCGGCACACTCGGCGAGTACGAGGAGGTGCTCGCGGTCGAGCGGGAGGCCGCCGAACGGACGGTGCGCGCGGCCGAGGGCGACCTGCGCCGCCAGCGGCGCGAGCTGGCCGAGGCGCAGACCAAGCTGGCGCGGCGGGTGCGCTACGGCAACAAGATGTACGAGCAGAAGCGCGAGCCGAAGATCATCATGCAGGAGCGCAAGCGCCAGGCACAGGTCTCGGCGGGCAAGCACCGCATGATGCACGAGGAGAAGGTGGCGGCCGCCCGCGAGCGGCTGGCCGAGGCGGAGGAGGCGGTGCGCGACGACGCCGAGATCCGGGTGGAGCTGCCCGCCACGGCGGTGCCGGCCGGGCGCACCGTGCTCGAACTGGACGGCCTGCGCACGGCCGCCGGGCCGATCGGCGACCTGGTCGTCCGCGGCCCGGAGCGGGTCGCCCTGCTGGGGCCGAACGGCTCGGGCAAGACGACCCTGCTGCGCACGATCCTGGGGGAGATCCCGCCGGGTGAGGGCTCGGTCCGGCTCAACGTCCCGGTGCGCTACCTGCCGCAGCGGCTCGACGTGCTCGACGACGCGCTCAGTCTGGTCGACAACGTGCGGGCGGTCGCGCCCGCGGCGTCGGTCAACGCGGTCAGGGCCGGGCTCGCCCGGTTCCTGTTCCGGGGCGCACGGGCCGAACGGCCGGCGGGCACGCTGTCGGGAGGCGAGCGCTTCCGCGCCGTGCTGGCCTCGCTGCTGCTGGCCGAGCCCGCGCCGCGGCTCCTGCTGCTGGACGAGCCGACCAACAACCTCGACCTGGCCAGCGTGCGCCAGCTCGCGCAAGCGCTGTCGGCCTACCGGGGGGCGCTCGTGGTGGTCTCCCACGACCTGCCGTTCCTGGAGTCCATCGGCATCACCCGGTGGCTCACCCTGGGCCCGGAGGGGGCGACGTCGTCGGCGTGAACACGTGTTGACAGCGTGCGCTCACCGGCTGACAGTGTTTCGCGTGATCTCCCCCCGGACCTTCTCACGCACCGTCCCGGCCGGCGCCGTCGCCGTGCTGGCCGCGTCCTTCACGCTCGCGGCCTGCACGGGATCGCCCGGCGGATCGGGAAAGGCCGCCTCCAGTGAGGAGGCGGCGCCGTCCGCCGCCGCCTCCGGCCCACCGGCGTTGACGCCGGAGGCGTACCGGAGCGCCCTCGACGCCGCCGGCCGCCCGGCCCGCACGACGCTCGCCGCCATCGCCAAGGCGCGGACCTTCCGGTCGCTCCATCAGCGCATCGACCGGGCGGAAAGCGCCCTGGAGTCCGCGCTGGAGCGGCTCGGCGGCCTGCGGCCTCCCGCGGACGTCGCCCCCGAGCACGCCGACTACGTCGCGGCGCTGCGCGGCCTGAACGGCAGGCTCGGCGCGCTCGACGAGGACGTGACGTCGCACGCCCTGTGCAGCGGGACGGCCGTGCTGGCCGGGCTCGGCCGGTCGGGCGAGTTCAAGGACTTCAAGGCTTCCGCGGGCGACCTCGCGAAGGCCGGAGACTACCCGGTGGTCCAGATCAAGCCGCCGGCCCAGCGCGCCCGCCGCCTCGGCAACGGCGCGACGCTGCTCTCGGCGATCCGCGGCGGCCGGGGCAGCCTGACCGTGAAGAACGGCGGCACGCAGGACGGCGTCGTGACCCTCGTGCGCGGAGGGCGCAAGGCGGTCAGCTTCTACGTGCGCAAGCGGTCGACCGCGAAGGTCGCGAACATCAAGGACGGCACCTACCGCGTCTACTTCACCACCGGCGTGGACTACGACAGGGGCACCCGCGCCTTCACCAGGAACTGCGGCTTCTCCAAGTTCGACGACGCGCTGAAATTCCAGACCGTCTACGCCGGGTACAGCGTGAGGTGGAGCGACTGGACGCTCACCCTCGACGCGGTGTTCGGCGGGAACGCCACCACGAGCGAGGTGGACCCGGACGCCTTCCCGGGATGACCGGACACGCGGAGGCAGCGGCCCGGATCCGGGCCGCGGCCTCCGTCTGAAGCCTCCGTGCAGGGGTCAGCTGGAGAACAGCATGCCGACCCAGCTGTTGCGCCGGTGGCCGTAGTGGCCTCCGTGGTGGCCGCCCCAGGCCGGCCCTCCGTGCGCCGGCGGCGGGGGAGCGTAGTGCTGCTGGGCCCACTGGGACTCCATCCGGGTCAGCGTCTCCAGCTCGCCGTAGTCCAGGAAAATCCCCCGGCAGTTGTCGCACTGCTCGATGTGGACCCCGTTGCGGTCGAACGTCCGCATCCGTCCACGGCACTTGGGGCACTCCATGTGACGAACTCTCCCTCGGTCAGGTCTCGGCCTCCGCGGCCGCGACGATCCTCCCACAGGCGGACACCAGGGCCTCGGCGGCGTCGTCGGGCGGTTCCCCCGCCCGCGCCGCCGTGGCCACCGCCGTCGCGGCCAGTTGGACGGTCAACGCCCGGGCCGGCGCGTCGAGTTCCCGCCACGGGTCGTCCGCGGAGACGGCGGTACCGCCCGCCGCGAGGTAGGCGGTCAGGAAGCGCTCCCAGTCCCGCGGGTCGAGCAGGCCGGCGGCGAACCACGCGGCCGGGCGGGCCAGGTCCCAGGCGGGGTCGCCCGCGCCCAGGTCGTCGGGGTCGATCAGCAGCCACGCGCCGTCGTGCCGGACGATCTGGCCGAGGTGCCAGTCGCCGTGTGTCAGCGCGCCGCCCTCACGGACCGGCGGCAGCGTCGCGTACGCCGCCCGGATGGGCGCCGCGACGGGGTCCGGGACGCCGGCCGCCGCCAGGTCGGCCATCGCCTTGGGTAACCGTGACGGTCCTCCGGCGGGCGGCAGCTCCGGGGGCGCCGGGCGGGAGTGCAGCAGGGCGAGCAGCCGGCCGCCCTCCTCCCAGGGGGTCGTCCCCGCGTCGACGTCGGCGATGGTCAGCGGCTCGCCGGCGGGCCAGATCGTGACGAGCCTGCCGTCCAGCCGTTCGAGGCCGAGAGGGGCCAGCATGACGCCGGGCAGGTTCGCGGCGGCGTCCAGGCGGGCGCGCAGGGCGCGTTCGTCGGTGCCGGGGGGATGGGCCTTGACGACGACGTCGCCTGCCCTGACGACGAGCACGCGGGTCTGCTTGAGCACCGTCACCGGCCCGTCGCGGCGCGCCAGCCGCGCCAGTTCCTCGATCACGGAGGACACCCTAGGGTGCCGTTATGAGGATTGGGTTTTCGGTGCCGGTGTCGGGCTCGTGGGCGACGCCGGAGAACATGAGGCGCATCGCGCGCCGCGCGGACGAGCTCGGCTACCACGGGGTGTGGACGTTCCAGCGCCTGCTCTATCCCGTCGGCCACCCGATGGGGCCGGTCTACCGGAGCGTGCACGACCCGGTCGTCGCGCTCGCGTACCTGGCGGGCGTCACCGAGCGGGTACGGCTTGGAGTGGCCGTGCTCAACCTGCCCTTCGTGTCCCCGGTCCTGATGGCCAAGCAGCTCGCCTCCCTGCAGGAGGTGTCCGGCGGCCGGCTCGACGTGGGCCTGGGGCTCGGCTGGCTGCCCGAGGAGTTCGCCGCCTCCGGCGTGCCGATGGAACGGCGGGGCAGGCGCGGCGAGGAGTACGTCGCGCTGCTGCGGCGGCTGTGGACCGAGGACGTCGTCGAGCACAAGGGCGAGTTCTACGAGGTGCCGCGCTCGCACCAGGACCCCAAGCCGGCCACGCCGCCGCCGGTGATGCTCGGCGGCACGGCCCGGGTGGCGCTGGAGCGGGCCGGGCGGATCGCCGACGGCTGGATCAGCTCAAGCCGCGCCGATCTGGACACGATCGACCAGCAGATCGCCATCGTGAAGGAGGCGGCCCGGAGGGCGGGCCGCGACCCCGGCGCGCTGCGGTTCGTCGTCCGCGGCGTCACCCGCGTCCGCCCGTCCGACGAGGGCCCGCTGACCGGGTCGTACGACAAGATCCGGCGGGACGTCGAGGCGCTCGCGGCCAAGGGCGTGACCGAGGTCTTCCACGACCTCAACTTCGACCCCGAGATCGGCAACCCCGAGGCCGACCCCCGCGACTCCATGCGCCGGGCCGAAGAGGCGCTCGAAGCCCTCGCTCCCGCGGAGCGCTGACGTCCTGGGCGGACGCCCGCTCAGGCGGGCGTCCGCGACGCGCGGCTCAGGAGCAGTTCCACCTGATGCCCTGGTAGTTCAGCCCGTTGCCCCACTTGTACGTCCGGTAGTGACCAGGGCGCACGATGTAGCACGGGCTGTCGGGCCCCACACGCCGGACGGAGAAGGAGACGGTGTAGCCGCAGTTGTTGGTCACCTTCACGGTCTGGGTGACGTAGCCGGACGAGTGGTTGACGCGCGCGCAGCTCGCGGCGCTCGCGGACGCCGGGGCGGCGGACGCGGCGCCGGCCTGAGCGGCGGCGGCCGCGGTCAGCAGCGCCGCCGCGGACAGGGTCAGGACACCGTTGCGGATCCCCCGTGGAAGCATGGTCCATCCTTTCGCCGGATGACCCGGAAGGGCCCCTCCCTTCCGGTCTCCGTCGTTTTGGATGACCGGCGGTCCGCCGATGTTCACGGTCTGCGCGACTTTTTTCTGCGACCGCTTCCGCCGGGGATCAGGGGATGTGGCTCAGGGGATCATGCCGTAGGCGCGGGCGATCAGCTCGTAGGAGCGCAGGCGCGCCGCGCCGCCGTGGACCTGCGTGGTGATCATCAGTTCGTCGGCCCCGGTGCGCTTGCGCAGCTCCTCCAGCCCGTCCCGCACGGTCTGCGGGTCGCCGTGCACCACCGTCGACAGCCGTTCGCGGACGAACTCCCGCTCCATCGGCGTGTACGGGTACGCCTCCGCCTCCTCGACGGTGGGCGTACGGCCGGGCCGGCCCTGGCGCAGGCGCAGCCACGACAGCGCGCCCGGCATGGTCTGGCGCAGCGCCTCCTCGTCGGTGTCGGCCGCGACGGCCGCCACCCCGATCAGCGCGTACGGCCGGTCGAGCACCTGGGAGGGCCGGAACGAGGAGCGGTAGAGGTCGAGCGCGGGCTCGGTGTTGCCGGCGCTGAAGTGGTGGGCGAAGGCGAACGGCAGCCCGAGCAGCCCGGCCAGCCTGGCGCTGAACCCGCTGGAGCCGAGCAGCCAGATCGGCGGCCGGCCCGTGGTCGCCGAGTCGGCGCCGCCCGGCACGGCCCGGATCTTCTCGTACGGATGGCCGGACGGGAAGGAGCCGTCGAGAAAGCCGGTCAGCTCGGCCACCTGCTGGGGGAACTCGTCGGGGTCCACCTCGGCCGAGCGGCGCAGGGCGTTCGCCGTGGCCATGTCGGTGCCGGGGGCGCGGCCGAGGCCGAGGTCGATGCGGC
This sequence comes from Microbispora sp. KK1-11, assembly GCF_006874435.1. Taxonomy (NCBI): domain Bacteria; kingdom Bacillati; phylum Actinomycetota; class Actinomycetes; order Streptosporangiales; family Streptosporangiaceae; genus Microbispora; species Microbispora sp. KK1-11. Next base: position 42,634 of record NZ_VIRJ01000015.1, read on the forward strand.
CGGGGTGCAGCGCGTGCAGCGTGCCGAACTGCTCGGCGATCACCAGCGGGGCGTGGTTGGGCAGCATCACGCCGCCGGAGCCGATCCGGATCGACCGGGTCGCCGCCGCGAGGTGGGCGATGAGCACGGCCGGAGAGGAGCTGGCCACGCCGGGCATTCCGTGGTGTTCGGCGACCCAGATGCGGTGGTAGCCCCACTCCTCGGCCCGGCGGGCCAGTTCTGTCGCGTCGCGCAGCGCCTCGGAGGGCGTGGAGCCCTCTCCGACGGTCGCGAGCTCCAGGATCGACAGTGGCGCCTCGGCTGTCCCGCGCGGCACTCCCCGAATGTTGTCGTCGCTCATGTTCGGCCCAACCTGAGGTCGCATCAGGATATTTCCGGACCCGGTGAGGGATGTGCTTCGCCGCACCGTCACCTGCCATGCTTGGACACATGAGCGAGCGAAAGCCCATCGAGTCGTGGCTGTCCGACATGGACGGGGTGCTGGTCCACGAGGGGCAGCCGGTGCCGGGTGCCGACGAGTTCATCAGGCGGCTGAAGGAGTCGGGGAAGCGGTTCCTCGTCCTGACGAACAACTCGATCTACACCCCCCGCGACCTGTCCGTACGGTTGCGCGCGGCAGGGCTGGAGGTGCCGCCCGAGGCGATCTGGACCTCCGCGCTGGCCACCGCCAAGTTCCTCGCCGACCAGCGGCCCGAGGGCTCGGCGTACGTGATCGGCGAGGCGGGGCTGACCACGGCCCTGCACGAGGTCGGCTACGTGCTGACCGATCTCGACCCGGACTACGTGGTGCTGGGCGAGACCCGCACCTACAGCTTCACGTCGATAACGCGGGCGATCCGGCTGATCGACAACGGCGCCCGCTTCATCGCGACCAACCCCGACCCCATCGGCCCCTCGACCGAGGGCTCGCTGCCGGCCTGCGGCGCGGTGGCCGCGATGATCACCAAGGCGACCGGAGTGGAGCCGTACTTCGTCGGCAAGCCCAACCCGATGATGATGCGCAGCGCGCTCAACCGGATCGACGCGCACAGCGAGACCACCGCGATGATCGGCGACCGCATGGACACCGACGTCGTCTGCGGCATCGAGGCCGGCCTGCACACGATCCTGGTGCTCACCGGCGTCACGCAGAAGGACCAGATCGACCGGTATCCGTTCCGGCCCACGCAGGTGGTCAACTCGGTGGCCGACCTCATCGACCTGGTCTGAACCTGACGTGGTCTGTCACGTATAGATGCCATGCTGGCCGGCATGAACCATCGCGTCTACCTGGAAATCGGTCCGAAGAAGGTCTTCGCCTGCTCGATCGACTGGCCGGGCTGGTGCCGCATCGGCAAGACCGAGGAGGCCGCGCTCGACACGCTCGTGGACTACACGCCGCGCTTCCGGGCGATCGCCGAGCGGGCGGGGCTGGAGTTCGCGCCGGGGGACCCGGCGGTCGTCGAGCGGGTCAAGGGCGACAGCACGACGGACTTCGGCGCGATCTCCGCCATCCCGGACTTCGACCGGGAGCCGGTGGAGGCGCCGGAGGCCGCGCGCGCGGCCGCCCTCGCCCGCGCGGCCTGGGCGGTGTTCGCCGAGGTGGCCGCGGGCTCCCCTGAGGAGCTGCGCAAGGGCCCCAGGGGCGGCGGCAGGGACAGGGGCAAGATGGTCGCCCACGTCGTGGAGGCCGAGCGCGCGTACGCCCGCAAGATCGGCGTGCGGCACAAGCCCTTCAAGGACGAGGCCGGCCTGACCGCCATGCGCGAGGAAATCGCGCGGGCGCTCGAGCGGCCCGCGGAGGCGTTTCCTCCCGGTGGTGAGGGCTGGCCCGTCCGGTACGCCGCCCGCCGCATCATCTGGCACGTCGTCGACCACATCTGGGAGATGCAAGACCGGCGCGTCTAAGCGAGTGTTTCGGCGGCGCGCAGCGCGAGGGCGACGACGGCGGCGTCCTCGGGGACGCGCACGTCCCGCCCGGTGAGCTCGCGGAAGCGCGCGAAGCGGTGCTGCACGGTGTTGCGATGGCAGTACAGGGCCGCGGCCGTGTCGGCGACCGAGCCCGAGCCGGCCAGATGGATCCGTACGGTCTCCAGCAGCCGCTCGCCCTCCGACCCGCCCAGGGCGGACAGCGGGCCGAGCACCTGCCGCGCGAGCTCGGCCGCCAGCTCCCTGCTGCCGCCCACGAAGACGTCCAGCCAGGCGTCCTCCAGCCGCCGCGGACCCGCCCCGGCCCGGGACGCCCCCGCGGCCGCCGAGGCCAGCCGTACGGCACGGGAAACCTCCGACAGGCCGGCGACGACGGGGGAGACGCCGCAGCGCACCCCCGCGAGCGCGGCGAGGACCGGCCGCGGTGTGCCGGCGGTCCGGGCGGGCGGCTGCACGATCAGCACGTCGCCGGTCGGCGACTCGTGCCGATAGCAGTGCACCCCGCCCCCTGCCATCGCCGCCTCCGCCGCGCGCAGCGCCGCCCCCTCCCCGGGATGGGCGACCACGGCGAGGAGCGGCTGCGACGGATCGAACCCGAGGACCCGGCCGGCGTCGCGCACCACGTCGGGATTGCGGCCCTGGTTGTCCATGAGCCGGGTGAACCAGGCCCTGCGCTGGTCCTCCCGCTGCCGTCCCATCTCCAGCACCGCCCGCTGGTAGCCCGTCATCAGCCCGGTCACGTGCTGCTCCACCGCCTCCCAGACCAGGTGGGCCCCGGCGATCAGGCCGGGCAGCGCCTCCGGCGTCACCCGGGCGTTCATGGCCTGCCAGAGCACCCGGGCGTCGAGCCGCGCGGCGGCCAGCAGCGATTTCAGCGGCACCCCCTGTCCGGCCCTGCGCTCCCCGACGCGCTCGGAGAGCCCGGCCATGCCGGGGGAGACCGATCCCGTGGCGATGTGCCGCAGCAGCATGTCCAGCCCGGTCAGCGCCGTGCCCCGCAGCTCGTCCCTGGAGACGGGCGGGTCGGGTGACCCGTACGGGTCGACGAGCTCGACCTGGGCCAGCCACCCCTCGACGATGTCGTCGATGTCGTCGAGGCAGCGCAGCGCGAGCTCGGTCACCGGGGCCGGAGGGGGAGTGTTCATCTGCACAATGTAGCCGCCGATTTCCGCGACGGAATGCCGTTGGGAAGGCCCCTGGCCTGCGCCTACGGTTGACTCGCCCGCAAGGACGGGCCATTGCGCGGAGACGAAAGCGAGGGCGGACTGTGCACCTGACGCCTCGCGAGCAGGAGCGGCTCACCCTCTTCACGGTCGCGGAACTGGCGCGGCGGCGCCGGGCCCGGGGCCGGCGGCTCAACGCCCCCGAGGCCATCGCCCTGCTCTGCGACGAGATCCTCGAACACGCCTGGGACGGCGCGTCGCTGGAGGAGGTCGTGGCGGCGGCGCGGTCGCTGCTCACCGCGGACGACGTGATGGAGGGCGTGCCCGACCTGGTGCCGCAGGTGCAGGTCGAGGCGCTGTTCCCCAACGGCACGGCCCTGGTCTGCGTCGACACCCCCTTCGGCCTGGGAGACGGGCGCGGCCCCGGCGCGGTGGAGACCGCCGACGGGGAGCTGTGCCTCAACGCGGGACGCGACCGGGGCCGGATCACCGTGCGCAACGAGGGCGAGCAGACCGTCTACGTCTCCTCGCACTTCCCGCTCGACCAGGTCAACCCCGCCCTGTCCTTCGACCGGGCGCAGGCGGAGGGCATGCGCCTGGACATCCCGGCGGGCACGGCGCTCGCCTTCCCTCCCGGAGTGGAGCGGCTCGTGGAGGTGGTGAAGGCGTGACGACCATGCCGAGGGAGACCTACGCGAGGATCTACGGCCCGACCACGGGCGACCGCGTACGGCTCGGCGACACCTGCCTGTGGGTCGAGGTCGAGCACGACGACACGCCGTACGGCGACGAGTTGCTCGGCGGATGCGGCAAGACGCTGCGGGACGGGCTGCTGGCCTCCCCGCGCGCCGACCGGGAGTCGGCGCTCGACCTGGTCGTCACCAACGTCGTGCTGCTCGACGCGGTGCTCGGCGTGCGCAAGACGGCCATCGGCGTCAAGGACGGCCGGGTCGTCAGCATCGGCGGCGGGGACTTCGCCATCGACTCCCACACCGCGATCGTCACCGGCGAGGGCCTCATCGCGACGCCGGGCGTCATCGACTCGCACGTGCACCTGTCCTCGCCCGAGATCGCCCCGGCGGCGCTCGCCTCCGGCGTGACGACCGTCGTGGGCATGGGGCTCGGCGGCGTGTGGGACGTGGGCTGCAACCCCGCGCACAACCTGCACACGCTGATGAGCGCCTGGCGGGGCACCCCGATGAACGTCGCCTTCCTCGCCCGCGGCTCCTCCAGCTCGACCAGGCTGCTGGAGGAGGCCGTGCTCGCCGGCGCCGGGGGTTTCAAGATCCATGAGGACTTCGGCGCGACCCCCCGGATCGTGGACACCTGCCTCGGGGTCGCCGAGCAGGCGGATCTGCCGGTGGCACTGCACACCGACTCGATGAACGAGTCGGGCTACCTGGCCGACACGATCGCCGCCACCCGGGGCCGCACGGTGCACGCCTACCACGTGGAGGGCGGCGGCGGCCACCCCGACCTTCTCCAGATCCTCTCCGAGCCGAACATCCTGCCGTCGTCCACGACGCCGACCATCCCCTACACCACCAACACGGTCGGCGAGCTGTTCCCGATGACGATGACCGTCCACCGGCAGAACCACCACATCGACAGCGACGTCGAGGTGACCCGCACCCGGATCAGGGCGCACGCCATCGCGGCCGAGAACGCGCTACACGACCTCGGCGCCATCAGCATCGTCAACTCCGACTCGATGGGCATGGGACGGGTCGCCGAGACGATCCGCAGGACCTGGCAGCTCGCCCACCTGCAGGCGCTGCGCACGGAGGCCCCGCAACCCGACAACGCCCGGGTGCTGCGCTACCTGGCCAAGCTCACGCTCAACCCCGCCGTCGCCCATGGGATCGCGCACGAGGTCGGCACCCTCCAGCCGGGGCGCCTGGCCGACATCGTGCTGTGGAACCCGGCGTGGTTCGGCACCAAGCCCGAACTCGTGATCAAAGCCGGCTTCGTCGCCTGGGGCGTGTCCGGCAGCGGCTCGGGTTCGACGCGGCTGACCCAGCCCCGCATCTACCGCCCGTACTTCGGCGGGCTCGGCGACGCGCCGGCCCGTCTGTCGCGGATCTTCGTCGCCCACGAGGCGCTGGACTCCGCGGACGCCCGTGAGGCGCTGCCCGCGGGCCTGCGTTACGCGGCCATCCGCCGCGCGCGTGGCCTGACCAGGGCCGACATGTGCCGCAACACGGCGACCCCGCGGGTCGAGGTGTCACGGGAGCCCGGCCCCGTCCTGGTGGACGGGGCCGAGGTCCACGTGGACCCCGCCACCGAGGTGCCCCTGTCCCGACTGCATCACTTCGCCTAGTCCCCCTGGTGATACCCAATTGAGTACGAGCAAGGCCCGCGGCGCGGGCATCGCCTCCTTCGTCGGCACCTCCATCGAGTGGTACGACTTCTACATCTACGGAACCGCCTCGGCGCTGGTCTTCGGCAAGCTGTTCTTCCCGGAGGCCAGCCCCACGGCGGGCGTCATGGCGTCCTTCGCCACGTTCTGGGTCGGGTTCCTGGCCCGTCCCCTCGGCGGGGTGGTCTTCGGCCACCTCGGCGACCGGATCGGCCGCAAGGGCACCCTCATCACGACGCTGCTCCTCATGGGCGGCGCGACGACCCTGGTGGGCGTGCTGCCCACGTACGCGTCCGTCGGCATGGCGGCGCCCGCGCTGCTGGCCGTGCTCCGGCTGGTGCAGGGCATCGCGGTGGGCGGCGAGTGGGGCGGCGCCGTGCTGATCGCCGCCGAGCACGCCGGACCCAAGCGCGTCTTCTACGCGGCGTTCGCCCAGCAGGGCTCGCCCGCGGGCTCGATCCTCGCCACCGGCATGTTCGCCCTGGTCAACCTGCTGCCCGAGGACGCGTTCCTGTCGTACGGCTGGCGCATCCCGTTCCTCGCCTCCGCCGTCCTGCTCGTGATCGGGCTGGTCATCCGGCTGCGGGTGGAGGAGTCGCCGGAGTTCGTGCGGATGCGCGAGCAGCGGGAGGTCGCCAAGCTCCCCGTCGCCGAGGTCTTCCGCACGGCCTGGCCGCTGGTGCTGCTCGGCATCGGGGCGAGCGGCGTCGGCATCGCCTCGGCCTACTTCACCAACACCTTCATCCTGTCGTGGGCCACCACCGACCTCGGCATCGCGAAGGGCACGATGCTGAACGTGCTGCTCGTCGTGTCGGTCGTGCAGTTCGTCACGCAGCCCGTGGGGGCCGTGCTCGGCCAGCGCTGGGGAGCCGCGAAGTTCATGCTGGCGGCGTTCACGGTGCTGATCGTCATGACGCCGGTGACGTTCCTGCTGGTCGGCACCGGTTCCGCGCCGCTGGCCACGCTGGGACTCGCCCTGAGCATCGTGTTCGGAGGCTCGTCGTACGCGGCGCTTGCGGGCTTCCTCGCCGAGGTGTTCCCGGCCAGGGTGCGCTACACCGGCATCTCGCTGTCCTACCAGCTGTGCGGCGCGCTGATCGGCGGCACCACCCCGCTCATCGCGCAGGCGCTGCTGACCTGGTCGGGAACGATCTGGCTCGTCGTGGCGCAGTACATCGTGATCATCCTGCTGACGATGGCGTGCGTCGCCGGCCTGCGGTACCGCTCCGCCGCCGCGGCGAAGGCCCGGCCCGTCACCACGGCCGCCTGAGCAACCTCGAAGGGAAGCACCATGCGTCTGGACGTCCTGTTCGTCAACGGCCGGTTCACCACCCTGGACCCCGATCGGCCCGCCGCGACCCGGCTCGGCGTGTTCGCCGGCCGGATCGCGGGGCTGGACGAGGACCTGGACGGGCTCACCGCCGATGCCGTCGTCGACCTCGGCGGGGCGCCGGTGGTGCCGGGGTTCAACGACGCCCACCACCACCTGAGCATGCGGGGCCAGCGGCTGCGCGAGCTGGACCTGCGCGACGGCCGGGTGCGGACGCTCGAGGAGCTGTACGCGAAGGTCGCCGAGCGCGCCGCGGGCCTGCCGCAGGACGCGTGGGTCAAGGGAGCGGGCTACGACCAGAACAAGCTGGGCGGGCTGCACCCGAGCCGCGAGGCGCTCGACCGGGCGGCCGGCGGCCGGCCCGTCTGGCTCCAGCACGTCTCCGGCCACATGGGCGTCGCGAACACGGCGGCGTTCGCCCGCATGGGCTTCGAACGCGTCGAGGACGTGCCGGACGTCGCCGGCGGCACGGTCGGACGGGACGCCGACGGCCGGCCCGACGGGCTGCTCGCCGAACAGGCCCAGGGCCTGGCGGACGCCGTGCTGCGCCCGGTGCCGTTCGAGGACTTCGTCGAGGGCATCGCGCTGGCCGGCCGGGTGGCGGCCGGCGAGGGCCTGACCAGCTTCACCGAGCCGGGCATCGGCCGCGGGCTGGCCGGCAACGGCGCCTGGGACCTCGCCGCCTTCCAGGAGGCGGTGCGGCGGGGCGTGCTGCCGCAGCGGGCCACGCTGATGCCCGGCTCGCCCAACCTCCACGACATCGGCGACGGCTGGTTCGGGCTCGACCTCGGGTTCCGCACCGGCATCGGCGACGAGCGGCTGCGGATCGGGCCGGTCAAGCTGTTCTCCGACGGCTCGCTCATCGGCCGCACCGCCGCCATGTGCTGCGACTACGAGGGGGAGCCGGGCAACCGGGGACTGCTGCAGCAGGACGCCGAGGCGCTGCGCGCCTTCATCCTGCGGGCGCACGCCGCGGGCTGGCAGATCGCCACCCACGCCATCGGCGACCACGCGGTCGACGTGGTCCTCGACGCCTACGAGGAGGCGCAGGCGCGCGATCCCCGGCCCGGCGCCCGCCACCGCATCGAGCACTGCGCGGTGACCAGCGACGCCCAGGTGGCGAGGATCGCCAGGCTCGGCGTCATCCCGGTGCCGCAGGGCCGGTTCGTCTCCGAACTCGGCGACGGCATGCTCGCCGCCCTCGGCCCGGAGCGCTCGCTCGGCTGCTACCGGCAGAGGTCGTTCCTGGAGGCCGGCATCGTGGTCCCGGGCAGCTCCGACTGCCCGGTGGCCGACGGCGCTCCGCTGCTCGGCATCCACGACCTGGTCAACCGCCGTACGGCGAGCGGCGTGCCGTTCACCCCCGCCGAGTCCCTCACCGTGGAGCAGGCGCTGCGCGCGTACACGATCGGCTCGGCGTACGCCGCGGGGGAGGAGCGGCACAAGGGCACGCTGTCGCGCGGCAAGCTGGCCGACTTCGTCGTCCTGGGCGACGACCTGCTCGCGGTCGCCCCTGAGCGGATCAAGGACGTCGCCGTGCTCGCCACGGTCGTCGGCGGCGCCTTCGTCTTCGACGAGGCCGGCCTGTCCGCGTAGGAGTGGCCGAGCGGGCGCAGACGGGCCTCCGCATCGGCGCTCCTGCGCTCCTGGGAGGACGCCATCGCCGCCCATCTCGGCACAATGGACCAGTAAGTCCAGAAAAGTCGGTCCCAAGGAGGATGCGATGCGGGCGCTGACCGCCAAGGGGGCCGCGACGCGGCAGCGGATCGTCGAGGGCGCGGCCGAGACGATCCGCGAGCGCGGCGTGATGGACACCACCCTCGACGACGTGCGCGCCCGTACGCGCACCAGCAAGAGCCAGCTGTTCCACTACTTCCCTGGCGGCAAGGAGGAGTTGCTGCTGGCCGTGGCCCGCTTCGAGGCCGACCGGGTGCTCACCGACCAGCAGCCCTATCTCGGCGAGCTCACCTCGTGGGCGGCCTGGCGAGCCTGGCGCGACCGCGTGGTGGATCGCTACCGCGAGCAGGGGCGGCAGTGCCCGCTCAACGTGGTGATGTCGCAGGTGGGCCACAGCACACCGGGCGCCCAGGCGGTGGTGACCGAGCTGATGCTCCGGTGGGAGGCGGAGATCGCGGCCGGCGTGCGGCACATGCAGGCCGCGGGCGAGATCGACCCGGGCATCGATCCCGGGCAGGCGGCGGCCGCGCTGCTCGCGGGCATCCAGGGCGGCGTGCTGCTCCACCTGTCCACCGGCCGGCTCGCCCACCTGGAGGCGGCGCTGGACATGGGCATCCGGCATCTGCGCGACAGCGCGTCGCGGCTCAGTCCTCCGTACGGCGCAGGCGCTTGAGGTCGGAGCGGTGTTTCTTGGCCGTCAGGCGGCGCTCGACGGCGCCCTTGGACGGCTTGGTGGGACGGCGCCGCTTGGGCGGCGGCGCGATCGCGTCGCGGAGGAGGGCGGCGAGCCGTTCCCGCGCCGCCTCCCGGTTGCGCAGCTGCGAGCGCTGCTCCGAGGCCGCCACCGTGATCACGCCGTCCACGACGCGGGCGGCGAGCCGTTCGAGCGCGCGGGCCCTGAGCGCCGGGCCGAGGGCGGTGGTGCGCGCGAGGTCGAAGCTCAGCTCCACCCGGCTGTCGGTGGTGTTGACGCCCTGGCCGCCCGGGCCGGACGAGCGAGAAAAGCGCCAGGCGAGCTCCGCCTCGGGCACGACGATCGAGCCGCGCACGTGCAACGGGCCTGACATGGGTTCTCTCCCCCTCTCTCCTCTGGCGTACGGACGGGACGACCAACCTATCCGGGTAGATATCACCGCCGCTCTCTATTTATCACCGTAAACGCGGCCTGCGGGTTGTCGCGGTCCATGGCGTCGTGCACAGTGGCCCCGTATTCCAGGCGACAGGGACGGGCGGGAGCATGACCTCGATCGTGGGCGTCCACGGCATCGGCAAGTACCACTACTACGAGGAGGCCGGCGGGTCGGCGGGCGGCGCCGCCGACGTCATGCGAGCCAAGTGGAACGCCTACCTGCACCAGGGTCTCACCGGCCGGGCGGACGGCGCCGGCGATTACTTCGCCGAGATCGCCTACTACGCCCACCACCTGCACAGCGGGCCGCCGAAGCCGCCGCGGCAGATGGAGGCGCCGGCCAAGCTGGTCCTCGCCGACTGGGCGGCCCAGCTCGGCGGTCCGTTCCGCGACGCGGCGGGGGAGTCGCTCACCGGTCTCGCGCACCGGCTGGCCGGGTGGCTGCTGACGAGGATGGGCCCGCAGGCGGTGCGGTTCGCCCAGGACTTCTGCCCGGAGGTGGCCGCCTATCTCGGCGGCGGCGACCCGCGCGTGCGGGCCCGCGACGCGGTGGCCGACGTCGTCCGCAGGCGCCGTCCCCGGGTGGTCGTGGCCCACTCCCTCGGCAGCGTCGTGACGTACGAGGCGCTGTGGGCGCACCCCGATCTCTCGGTCGAGTTGCTGGTGACGCTGGGCAGCCCGCTCGGCATGCGCGACGTCGTCTTCGAGCGGCTCGCGCCGGTCCCGGTGCGGGGCCGCGGGGCGCGACCGCCGGGGGTGCGCCGCTGGATCAACATCGCCGACAAGGACGACATCGCAGCGATCCCGGCCGTGCTGGCGTCGTGCTTCGACGGTGTCGAGCGGGACGTCTCCTGCGACATCGACTGGCTCGACTTCCACACTGTGCGCAACTACCTGCGCTGCGGGAGCGCCAACGAGTACCTCAAGCCCTACGTGGCCTGAGTTACGAACACGGGTTATGATCGTACGACCATGAAGACTGTGCTTTTCGACTACGGCAACGTCGTGTCGCTTCCCCAGGCCCCCGAAGACGTCGCGCGCATGGCGGGAGGTGATCCGGGGTTCGAGGACCGCTACTGGGAGGTGCGGCTCGACTTCGACCGGGGCACGCTCGACCCGGCCGCGTACTGGTCCCACGTGTACGGCAGGCCGATGGACGGAGCCGAGCTTGACGCGGTCGTCGCCCTCGACGCGGCGAGCTGGTCGCGGCCCAACAAGGAGACCGTGGCGATCATCGACGAGCTGGCCGCCGTCGGGGTGCCCATGGCGCTCCTGTCCAACATGCCGGTCTGCGTCGCCGAGGGCATCGACGCGCTGCCGTTCATGCGGCCGATCGGCCCGCGGTTCTACAGCGGCCGGATGGGCCTGGTGAAGCCGGAGCCGGAGATCTTCCACGAGACCGTGGCCTGGCTCGGGGTGGCCCCCGGCGACCTCGTCTTCGTGGACGACCGGCTGGAGAACGTCGCGGCGGCCGAGCAGGCGGGGCTCGCCGCCGTCCACTTCCGCGACGCGGCCGCGCTGCGGGAGGACCTCAAGACGCTGCTGAGCTGAGCCGTTCGTCGGCGGTTCCCGGCGGCCGGTGGAGTGACACCGGCAGTAGCCCACTGGCCAGCGTGCTGGCACGTCAGCACGCTGGCAGCTTCGAGATCGCGGCGACTGCAGTTGCGAGACTCGCCCCGCAAGACGACGGTGACACTCCCGAGAGCCTCGTTGGTCTTGCGGCCGTCATCGATCGCACGTTCCATGAGGCAGGAGTGCATCCGCGGCTGTGGAGCACCGGGACCGTCTACCGGATCCCTCAAGATCACAAACTGGATCAGGCGCACGCCATCGCGTACGCGGTGCGCTTCTATCTGATCGGGATGTACGTGCGATACGACCGCATGTACTTCTACAACTGGGGCGGCACGAAGATCCCGCTCGTGCTCCAGGCCGTGGGTGGGCCGCCAACCGCCGCAGCCCACGCGGTCGACACGCTCCAGCGCTGGCTGACCGGCGCCCGATGCCGGCCGATCGCGGCGCCGACACCATCCGATTCCTGGACGGACGCTCCATGCCCGCCCCGCACACCCTGCAGATCACCGAACAGCCGATACTGGTCACGATCCAGCCGGGCCGCTGACAGCTGGTGGTGGGGGAGACGGAACGCGAGCACCGCCGTCTTCGCAGTTGAGGGTGTAGATCTGGGCTGGCCGATGAGTGCCGTGCAGACGACAGCCACCTCCTCGGCCGGTTCATCGGACTGGTTCGGTCTGCATCGCCTGTGTGCCCACGACGGTCAGCAGCGCGAGCTTCTCGGCGGTGTCGGTCCCGGCGCGTGGGGTGAACCAGAGCAACCGCTGGCGGCCGTCCTCGCTGAAGAGGCTGAGGCAGTTGAGGTCGAGCATGCCGACGGTGGGGTGGACGATCCGCTTGCGCTCGTCTCTGCGCACCCCCACGTCCTGGTCGGCCCAAAGCGCCTGGAACTCCGGCGACTGCTGCAGCAGCTCGTCCACCAGCTTGGTCGCCTCGGCGTCGCCTGGGCTGCGTCGCCCGACTGCCGCGCGCAGGTCGGCGACGAACGAGCGTGACTGCGGGGCGAGGTCCTCGTCCGGGTAGATCTGCCGCGAGGCCGGGTCGGTGAACCATCGGTAGATGAAGCTCGCCGCGCGGCCGTGGTGCACGGACAGGTCGCCGAGCATCGCGATGGCGAGCGGGTTCTGGACCAGAACGGTGTGCAGGTCGGTGCTCACCATCGCCGGGGTCCCGTCGATTCGTGTCAGCAGGTCGAGCATCGCGGGGTGGACGTGTGACGCCGTCCCGCCCTGGTGCGGGATCGGGCGGTTCGCCAACCGGTACAGATGGTCGCGTTCGTCGCGGCTGAGGCGCAGGGCGCGGGCGAGCGCGGCGAGCATCTGGTCGGAGGGCTGCGAGCCGGCACCGCGCTCGAGCTCGGTGTAGTACTCCACCGAGGCACCGGCCAGAACGGCGACCTCGTCGCGACGCAGACCGGGGACGCGGCGCCGCGGGCCGGGCGCGAGCCCGACCTCCGCGGGGCGGATCCGCTCGCGTCGCGAACGCAGGAAGCCACCGAGCTCGGAGTACCTCGTGTTCGACATAGGCACAGCCTCCCTGGTCGGCGCCGTTGGCGCCAGGGGATGTCGTCCCCACCTTCGCAAGCGACTGTCACGGTCGCCTCGTGGCGTTTCAGATCGCGGCGGTCGCTCGGTGATCGTTCCGACGTTGCCGACGATGAGGCCTCGCGTGACACCGCTGCCTGCCAGGGGACGGCGTCCCCACCTTTGGAAGCAACTGTCGCGGGCCCGCGCCGCGCCACAGAGTGGACGCCATGAACACCTCACTCACTGACACACTCGCTGACTCGGGCGCATCGCCGGTCGCTGGAAAGACGGTTTTGATCACCGGTGGCACGAGCGGGATCGGCGCCGCGACCGCTCGGCTCCTGCTCGTGCGTGGCCACCGGGTCGCCGTGACCGGGCGCGACCCTGGTCGGCTCAAGGCCTTCCTCGATGAAGTCGGCCACGCGGACCGCGTCCTGGGCCTGGTAGCAGATGCCTCCGACTGGGACTCCACGAACACGGTGGTCACCAGCACGGTGGAGCGCTTCGGGTCGCTCGACGCGGCAATCGCGAACGCAGGCGGCGCGTCCGCCGATCACTTCCGGACGGGCGGCGCCGGCGTCATCGACGGCGGCGATCCGGAGCTGTGGGCACCGATGGTACTCACCAACGTGCTCGGACCGGCTCTGCTGGCCAAGGCGACCCTGCCCCACCTCGAGCAGTCCCGCGGCCGGCTGGTGCTCATCGGCAGCGTGGCCGGAATCAAGAACAGCCCGGGCAACCTCTACTCCGCCACCAAGTGGGCAGTGGTCGGCTTCGCCGAGAACCTCCGCCTGCACGCCACGACCCGCGGCATCGGAGTCACGGTCGTGAACCCAGGCATGATCGACACCGCGTTCTGGCACGGCCAGGCTCCCCCCATCGCGATGAGCCCGGATTCGGTGGCCGAGGCGATCGGGTTCGCGCTCGACCAGCCGGCAGGCGTCGACCTCAACACGGTGACGATCCGTCCGATCGGCCAGCCCGTCTGACTCGAGGCGGGCAGCGTGCTCACTGGTGCACCATCCTCGTGTCAGTGATCTTCGATGGATCGCTGGAGGCGCTGGCGGGTCATCGCCCTGCTCGCTTGACGCGTTGGACGGGCTCGGCGCTCGGCTTCCGGAGTCTGACCGACTACATCGCCAGATCGCTGCTGGAGACCGGCGGGTTCAGACCGCAACCACACCCTCGATTGGGATGAGCCTGCAACCGACCTGCGAGAACGCTTCTCGTCATTGCCTGCCGGTGTTTTCCGGGCGCGTGTGCCCTCAAAGCGCCCCCGATCGGGCTTTCGTCAGCACGCCACCTCGCGGTGAGTCCCAGGGCGTAGAACTCGGAGGACGTTGACTCGAACCTGCACACATTTTTGCCCGGACTTGTCCAGATATGGCAAGCGGGTCAGAATCAGTTCAGCCTTCAACTACTTGGTCGGAGGGTCACTGCACGGATGAGGAGAGGCATGAAGCGCACCATCTCCGTTCTCGCCGTCGCCACCGGCGTCCTCGGCGCCACGCTTACCGGCATCGGTCCCGCATCCGCGGCCGCCCCCGCAGTTGACTGCTCCACGGGCGGGTACACCCGGGCTCTGAATAGCTACGTCCCCACCAACGTCCAGCGGCCTGCGGTGGATGGCCGTAGCTACAACATCGCCGGTCCGGTGGCGTACACGTACGAGGTCTGCCTCGACATCCCGGACACCTCGACATTCACAATCGAGGCACGGATTCGGTCCGCCGACGGGTCCACGAGGGTGTTCGTGGACGACCGGCCCGGGGACAAGGTCTTCCGCTACTCGCCCGGTGCCAACAGCTTCTGGCAGGTCTACGGCACGATGACCGGGCCCGGCAGCACCTACATCTACTACACCTGGAACGAGAAGCAGATCCCGGCCTGACTCGGAACGGGCCGCCCGCCTCGCTCGGCGAGGTGGGCGGCTCTGTCCGCTCAAGCGGCCCGGCATGGAAAGGCTGCGCTGATCGGGCGCACCGATAAGAACCGTCGCCGTTCCCGAGCAGTCGGGTCGGGCAGTGGATGAGCGCCCGCCACGCCAAGAGACGCCCGCAAGCCCGCGAACCCGCGCTGTCAGCTTGCGAATCGCATGGATCACGGCCGCTTCATGGCATGGCTAGCATCGCCGTTCATGGCGTCATGGAGTGCGAGATACCGCGCGGGCGAATGTTTCGCCGTCTGGAATGAGCTTCGTGCGTACGGTCCGGATGGTGTTCCTGAGACTCATCGCGAGGATGCCGAAGAGGTTGCACGAGAGACCATGGGACGTGTGGCGGCCAACGTGGATGTCGTCGTGGAGCGGCTCATCGCGGCCGGCTATGCCTTTGCCTTCCCTGAGTGGGTCCGGCAGGTGCCCACGGATGACGATCTGATTGCGGTCAGGAGGGCCGAGCAGGTGATCGGCCCGATGCCGCTCGCTCTGCGCGCCTGTCTGGAGATCGTGGGAGGTGTCGATCTGTGCGGGGACGGCGGCGCGGTGTTGCCACACGTCAGTTATCACGCTGATCCGTATGAGGAGTCGGATCTCTATCCGGATCCACTGGTACTCCCCTCGGGGGGCTATCTATGGCGCGACTGGGAATCATGGGGCGGCGACGTCGAGCAGGGGTGCGCCTGCACTGACCGCGACGAGGACGAACTCTGCCGGTTCCACTCGGAAGGCTTCCCCTTCACCTTTGCGCCGGATGAAGTCCTAAGGCGAACGTCAGCGGCAGCGAGCAAGACGTCATGCTTCCGAGCAGGTCAGCTGATCCGGAATTGCTCGGAGCCCGTCACCGGGCGGGTGTCACACTCGTCGAGTACCTGAGGATTTCGCTGGCCTGGGGAGGCTTTCCCGGCTACGACGCGGCCCCTGCAGACGCCGCCTTACCGAAGATGATCGAAGAACTGCGCCGCGACCTCCTCATGTTCTGAACAGCACCCCTCGTCCCGGTGACAGACAGGGCGCGGTGACGCTGATGCGCCGATTGTCGTCGAACTCGCGCAAGAACCAGATCTACAAGGCGTTCCGGGAGGTCGGGCGCGTGATGCGGACCGTGGCGCTGCTGCGGTTCACCTGACCTCCCACATCCTCCACCAGGGCGAAAACTGGTGGGCCGAGAGTCCTCCATCGCTCACACAGCACGCGTAACCCACGCAAATGTCCGCGGCCGGGCGCTCGTCCGGGATCGGCGCCGGCTCGATGCCGGCGGCAGCGCGGCTGGACCATCCCGGCGCGCGATGCCGGCGGGGTTGATCGCGAACACGGTGGCGGCGATGCTGTGGGCGTGGAGTACGTGTCCAGAGTGCCGCGACCGCCGCTGGACGGGCTGATCGACGACCTTTACTACCTGGAGGGTGCGCCGCCGTACGCCCGGCTGACGCTGCCGCCGATGCCGTCGGCGTTGCTCATCGTCAACCTCGGGGCGCCGTTCTGCATCCGCGCCGGCACCGACATCGAGACGGCCGAGTACGCCGACGGCTGCGTGGTCACCATGCCCACCCGCGCCTTCGAGTTCGGCTATCCGCCGGGGACCCGGTCCGTCGGCGTGCACGTCAAGCCGTGGGGGCTGGCGCCGTTCCTGCCGATGCCCGCGGCCGAGCTGTGTGACCGGCCGGTCACGGTGGAGCAGGTTTGGGGCCGGCCCGCCATTGCCGAGCTGCGAGACCGGCTGGCCGCGGCGGACGGACCGCACGAGATGCTGACGCTGCTCGAGGAGGAGCTGATGCGACGGCTGTGCGAGACCGCCGGTCTGGGACTGGTCCGCCATACGAGCAGCGTCATCGCGGCGACCAGCGGGGCGGCGGCGATCGGCGACCTGAGCGTGGCAGCCGGTGTCAGCAGCACTCATCTGGCACAGCGGTTCAAGGAGCTCATCGGCGTCACGCCGAAGCGGCTGGCCCGCACCCACCGCTTCGCCGCCACCGTTTTCGCGATCGACCCCGCTGGACCGATCGACTGGGGCGCCCTCGCCGATGGCGCAGGCTACTTCGACCAGGCCCACTTCGGCCACGAGTTCCGGGCGTTCACCGGGCTCACGCCGACCCGGTACGTCGAAGTCCGGCGGCGGTTCCTGCGCGAACATCCCGGCCACGTGATGGACGGCTGGCCGCTGCCGGCCGATTGATTTCTTACAAGAGCGACGTGGGCAAGGTCGTCATGTACAGCTCGGTGTCGGTGGACGGCTTCGTCGCGGACGAGAACGACCAGCCCGGACCGCTGTTCGACTGGTTGTCCAGCGGTGACGTCCCATTGGACGAGAGCGGCGAGCTGAAGGTGTCGCAGACCTCCTACGACTACACCCGGGCGTACTGGGACCAGATCGGAGTCACGATCGTCGGCCGCCGCGTCTTCGACCTGACGGACGGCTGGGGCGGCAAGCCGCCGAGCGGGATCGACCACGTGGTCGTCGTGTCGCACCGGCCGATGCCCGAGGGCTGGGACCCCGAGGCGCCGTTTCACTTCGTCGACGGCGTCGAGGCAGCCGTGGCCAAGGCGCAGGAGCTTGCGGGTGACCGCATGGTCGAGGTCGCCGCCGGCGACGTCGGCGCCAGGTGCTTGCCGCGGGCCTGGTCGACGAGGTGCGCATGGACGTCGTACCCGTCGTGTTCGGGTCCGGCAAGCGCTACTTCGGGTCGGTCCACGCGCAGCACCTGCTGGAGGATCCTGAGGTGGTGATTCAGGGCAACCGGGTGCTTCATCTGCGCTATCGGGTGCGCCGTTGACCGATCTGGGCGGGTACGCGAAGAAGTCCACTGCGAACGGTGACACAAGATCGGGCCTCCGGCTGTTACGAGTTCTCCTTGTCAGGCGACAGAACCTGGCGAAGGCAGGACCGCCTCCTTGGAAGGCCAAGCGGTATTTATCGGCCAACACCCGGTTGCTCGGACACGCGCTCCTCGCCTAGCCCGCCGCGTTCGCTGCACCGGCCGAACAGCAACGTCCCCACGAGAGTCACGAGGCGTTGACTTTGTCTCAATGTATGTCTCACTATGTTGCTACATACCTTGCGACAAAGGAGGGGCCATGGCGCATGAACCGTTACCGGACACCGGCCCGTCGCCACGTGCGACCGACCTGCGACTGGCGGGCGCGTGGCTGGCTCGGCACGGCCTGTCCGGTGCCCGCCCGACGCCGCTGCTGGCCAGCCGGCTGGCGGTCCGGGGACGTGCCCGCATCGCGGCTGCGTTCATCCCGGCCGTGCTGATCGTCGCAAGCGCACTCGCCGCCGTTCCCGCCTTCGACGGCCGCGAGCCGCATCGCCCGCTGCCGCTGCTGGCCCTGACCGCGCTGGTGGCCGGGCTGCTGCTCGCACAATTGCTGCTCGACTGGTGGGTGCGACGCGTCGATCAGCGGGCGGGCGCGATGCTGTCCCGCAGGGCCGCCCATCCGATCCAGCCCAGCTGGCGGGCCGTGCTCGGCCTGCCGTACGCCGTCTTCGCGGTCGCCACGTTCGCCGGCGCGATGGCGCTGGCCGGGAGCGCCCTGGCCGTTCCTGACGCCACCGTGCGGCAGCTGGCCGTCGTCCTGCTGATCGGCCTGCTCGGCGTGACAGCCATCACCGCCGTGCAACTTCGCCACCTGCTGCGGCGCCCGGTGGTGGCGGAGGACGAGGAGTCGCTGACCGCCGACGTCATCATGCGCGTCGAGGACGCCCGCGAACTCACCACGCCGAGTGTGCAGTGGTCGCTGCCCGTAGTGCTGCTGTTCGGCACCGCGCCCGGCTGGTTGAGCGCCGCTGCGATCGCCAACGTCATCTTGGGCATGGTCGCCTGCGTCGCGCTCCGCGTAAGGACGCCGTCGAGCGCGACGGTGGCCCGGCGGGTGATGAGCGTCCGATGATCGTCATCGACGCGGCCTCGCCGGTGCCGCCGTTCGAGCAGCTGCGGGCCCAGCTCGCCCGGCAGATTCAGGATCGCACGCTGGCAGTGGGCACCCGCCTTCCGACCATCCGCCAGCTCGCGGCCGACCTTGGCCTGGCCGTGAACACGGTCGGCCGGGCGTACCGGGAGCTGGAGGAGGCAGGGCTGATCGAGACGCGCGGGCGGGCGGGTTCGTTCGTGTCGGCCGCCGGCGAGGATGGCCTGGAGCGGGCTCGCCGGGCCGCCGCCGACTACGCGGCCGTGGTCGCCAGCGTCGGCATCGACACGGGCGAGGCGATCCGCATCGTGCAGGCGGCTCTGACATCCGGCACGGTGACACCGGCCTCGTCATGACAGTGACCGGCCGCGGGGCCACGTCGCCGGAGTAGCTGCCGATCAGAAAGCGTCCGCCGAAAGGGGGTATCAGTGTGATCAGGCCCATCTCGACCTTGCCGGACGGCGTCGCTGACGCCCGCTGCTTGTTCTGGTCACCCCGGCGCACGGCCTGGAGCGTCACCTTGGCGGCTCCCGGGTTGTACGCGGCTCGGGCGATCTCAGCGACGTAGAACCGCGCACGGACGGCATCGACGGCCATTCTGTCCCCCTGGACTCTCGGTCTCCGGCCTGCTGTTGCCCGGCTGTGAGAGGACTTCTGGTCCAACCCGACCGTCACGATCAATATGGCGCCAGGCGCCGCCCGCCGCGACGACGACTTCACCTCGTCATCGCCCGGCCCAGCAGCACCACGGCGAGCGGCAGCACCAGCTCACCGCAGGCCGCCGCTGCCCGGGCCCGGCCGCTGAATCCGCCCCGGCGGGCTGCCCACTGCGCCCGCGCTGCACCACGGCCAAAGCCGGGCGCATTCTCACCATCCGCCCGCACCACGACGAGCTTGCCGCTGCGCAACCACCGTTCCGATGGGGGTGGAGGTGTCGTGACCTGCAAGCGATCCGTCACCTGGATGCGGTTTGCACAGCGATCTCTTCGGCGGGGTCCTGGTCGGCCGGGTCGGCTTGCGGGCGCGCGCTGCGCAGTGCGGCCTCGACGCGGCGATTGCTGGTCATGGTCGCGGTGACGGCGGTCATGGTGAGCAGGAGGCCGGCGGCGGCGTAGAGCGGGGCGCGCAGGTCGTAGGTGGTGGCCAGCCAGCCGCCGAGAAAGGCGCCGAAGGGGGCGGCGCACATGGCGAGCATGCGGGAGGTGGAGGCGACGCGGCCCATCAGGTGGGCCGGGACGATGGCCTGCCGGAGGGAGGGGCCGAGCACCATCGTGGCGCCCATGCCCGCCCCGCAGACGGCGAGCGCGAGCCCGGCCACGTACGGGTTCGGGGCGGAGGCGAGCCCCAGGATGGCGAGGCCCTCGATTGTGGCGGTGCAGGTCAGTGCGGCGCCGGTGCCCAGGCGCCGGCCGAGGAAGGACGCGATGCCCGCGCCGAGCAGGCCGCCGGTGGCCTCGGCGGTGAGGAGCAGACCGAAGCCGAAGGCGCCGACATCGAGACGCTCGCGGGCGAACAGGGCCAGGACGGTCTCCACGGCGAGGAAGGCGATGTTCCCGACGGCCGGACGGAGTGCGAGCCCGAGCAGCAGCCGGTCCTGGAAGACGTAGGAGGCCCCGGCCCGCGCCTGCCGGAGCAGCGACTCGCGGGCGCTTGCGGCCGGGCGCGGCACGGCGGGCAGCGACCGGACGAGCAGTGCGGACAGCGCGAACGACACCGCGTCGGCGAGCAGCGGAACCGAACGTCCGAGCGCGAGCAGCGCACTGCCCGCAGGTGGCCCGGCGAAGCCGGAGGCTGCGGTCTGGGCGCCGCGCAGGCGAGCGTTGGCGCGCTCAAGGAGCGCGGGGTCGCGGCCGAGCAGATCCGGCAGGTACGCCGTGGCGGCCGTGTCGAAGAACAGCCCGCCGAGGGCGAGCAGGAACGCGAGGGCCGCCAGCAGCGGGATGCTCAGCACGTCGAGCGCCGCCGCCGCAGCGGGTATGGCGAGCAGCACCGCACGCGCGGCGTCCGTGGCCCACATGGTGCGGCGGCGGTCCCAGCGGTCCACCAGCGCACCGCCGAGCACTCCGAACAGCAGCCAGGGCAGTGTCCCGGCGGCCGTGACGACGGCCAGGGCCATCGGATCCCGGGTCAACGCCACTGCCAGCAGCGGCAGCGCGGCATGCGTGACGCCGTCACCGAGCGAGGACACCGTCTGCGCGGTCCACAGTCGCCCGAAGCCGGCCGGCAGCTTCGCTAGAACATTCATCGGATCCGATGTCATTCGGCGTCCTTCTCGACCTGCTGGCGAGGAGCCGGCCGGAACAGCGCGAAGATCAGCGACACGTCGGGAAGCGATGGATCAGACAGCGCCCGGTACTCATCAGCCAGTGCCTGCAGGCGCGCCCCCAGCTCCGTGAACTGCTCCTCGGTGAGTCGCAGATGTGCCATTCGTACGTGCCGCTCACCATCCGCCGACGACGCCTCCAGGTCCGCCACCGCGTTCCGCAGCAGCACGTCCGGCTGCCCCGGCCCTGGATCCGGCAGCTCGATCGACCGCGCGGTCATCGCGTAGTACCGCTCGGTGACCCCTCTCACTTTCCGCGTCCCCACCACCTTCACCAGGCCGGCCCGCTCAAGCAGCCGCACGTGATAGCTGGAACTCCCCTTCGCGAGGCCCATCCGCTGGGCGATCTGCGTGATCGTCGCCGGTTCGAAGCGGAGCATGGCCATGATCCGGTGACGAGTGAGATTGGAGACGGCGCGTAGCTGCTCGTCGGTGGTGACGTGGAACGTCTCGGGGAGATCATCGGTAGGCACGCGGACAATGGTCAACGACTCTTGACCATTGTGCAAGGGGCCTGGGGCTGGCAATTTGGCGCTGATCCAACGGATCCACCCCCGAGCTGCACTGACGCCCGGCTGTTCGAGGGTCTGCTCGAGTTCCGCAGAGGGATCCCTCATCGGGACACCAGCCGGCTCGGCAACACCCCCGACCACGGGGAAAGCGGCGCCTGGTGACTGCCCTTCTGCTCCGGGGCGGTGTAGTCGCCGTCCTTGTCGCTCCAGCCCAGCCAGGCGGCGGCGGTGAAGCTCTGGTCGGCGCGGATTACCGCGTCGGCCGTCTGTGCCAGGGGGTTCCTCGCCGGCTGGATGACGTCCGCGTGGGCCGGCTAGGGGGCTCGGGACGTGCAGCGGCCGCGCCCTGGCAGCGGCCGGCGGGAGTCCCCGCACCCGTGTTCCGTCGCCCCGCTGCTCGTGGGGGTTCGTCAGTCGTCGCTGTCATCCTGCGACATGGCGTCGTCGGTGTTGGGCGGGTAGAGAGCGAACTGGGTGGCGCTGACCCGCCACATTTCTCCTGCGGGTCGCAGTTTGGGTGACTGTGCGACCTGGCCGGTCTTGGTGTCCTTCAGCGTGATTTCACCGTTGAGGAACTTCTGGAGTTCCTTCAACTGGTCCGCCTCAGTCCCCATCTGCGTGCCAAAGCGCAGTGGAACGAAAGGATGGTACCAGCCCTGCTGGGATTTCCCGTCGGGGCCGGTGGCGTTGCCGTTGTTTATCTTGAATTTGGCCAGCAGCATTTTGCAATATTTGCAGTTGGCTGCCGAGCACAGCATGAAGGTGATGTCGCTGAGGTTGCCTGCGCCGACGGCGGCCAGGATGCACATCTCGGCATGGTTGCTGGCGGCGCCGTCACCTGAGGTGAAGGCTGTGGCGAAGTAGATCGCTCGTCCTAGGTTCATCCGCTGAGCTTGGATATAGCGGACGATTTCCTGCGCCCCCTGGCTCTCCAGTCCAGGAATGCCTTTGACCCTGCTGATGATCAGATCGTTGTCGCGGTAAACGGCGACGGTGTAATTATTGACGCCGCTCCAGGTTTGGTCCCTGATCCATCCGACGAGGGTTTTGGCTACCTCGGTTGCGGTTGGCTGTGCGGTGTGCATTCGGCCACGTCCTTTCCGGCTCGATGGTATGTAGTGCCCGCCTAGCCAATATCAGCGGCAACACGAATACGACTTTCCGGAGAGTAACGAGCTTGTCACTCTCCATGTCCTCTTGAGGACAGTCCGGCTTCACCAGCGTGCGGTGAGCGCCGGGTTGGTGCAGGGAAAGGGCCGTTCGGGGCTTGCCTGGTGGCTACTCTCCTGCTTTCTTGGGACGATCGCGGCGTTCCTTGTCGTAGTTCTCCCACGAGGGCCGCACAAGGGGCCGACAAGCTAGGGCGGGCCGGTAACGAGATAACGTGAATTACCGATTGTCAAGTGCCCCGACTCCTCCCACCCGAAAGCCTGGCCGGCGGTATCCGGTTGGGCATGGTCGAAGGATGCTGCCCCGTGATGCTCGCCGACGCGCACCCTGGCTGTCTATGGCTTGTGGCGGGGTTGTCGACTCTGTTCGCACTGGTACGGCTCGGCTTGTTGATGCCTAGCCGGGGCTACCGCATGAGAGTCGCTGTCGGATTCCTCGTCGTGTTCGGCGGGTTGGTCGGTGTAATGGCCTTTGATTCCGGGCCGGACTCCTCGGAGGCGAGGGGCCTGACGGTCTACGCCGCGACAATGATCGCCCTGTTCGCGGCGACGATCGGGCAGGGTGAGGAGATCCGAGAAGCGGCCGCTCACGCACTGCAGAACCCGGACGGGGAAACGCGCCAGGTGCGGCCCGGCCCATTCACCGTGAAGTTCCTGTTGGTGCTCGGTGCCGGGATACTGCTCTTGTCCTTGGTGTTTCCCGATTTCTGAGGATCGGCCAGGCCCCTGATCCATCCGTACCCGGAGGTGCTCAGGTGAGCCGGGCCCACCGCCTGAGGGTGTCGGTGGCCTGGGCGTAGTCGCGAGAGGACAGGCGGCTGATGCTCGCGCCGTGGTTGGCGAGCGGGGCGACGAACACGTGGCAGTCCGTCCCCTTCGGCGTGAACCGCTCGGCGCTCCAGGGATCCCGCCCGCCGTAGACGAACATCATCCGGCTCGCCTGCCGGGTCACCCACGCGTCCACGTCCCGCATGGCCCTGCCGTCGAAGCGGGAGCGGAGGGACGCGGGCAGCACCGAGTTCGGCTGGTAGAGCCCTGGATACCGGGTCAGGCCCTTGAGGTGGGCGAAGCTCAGGGACGCCCAGCCGAGCTGGGTGGCCGCCTGGTAGTAGTAGGGCAGGTACGGCTCGATGCCCTGGTCGGTGTACTGCTTCCAGGTCTGGATCTTGTCCACCCATCGGAAGATGGCGGCGTCGGAAGCCTTCTCACCGGGGATGCCCTTGCAGTCCTGCTGCCGGAAGTACTGCCAGAACGTCCAGGCGGAGTCGAGCACGCTCAGCTCGAAGGAGCGGTCGGCCGTGCCGATGGTGCGGCGGAAGGTGAGGCCCTCACGCTTGGCCAGGGCCGTGAGCCGGGGCACCAGGCTCTTGCGGCGCTTGAGCGCCTCCCGCTGAACCGTACGCAGGGCGGCCCGGCACGACGGCGTGCCCACGGTCGTGAAGAACCGCTCGTAGACGCGGTCGTCGGCGTTGACCGCGTCGTTGGGCGCGACATAGGCCACGACCCCGTCGAGGTCGCCCGGATAGAACCGGTGGTGGTAGACGGCGGTCATGCCGCCCTTGCTGGCCCCGGTGCCGATCCAGGCGCCGCCGTAGACCTGCTTGAGCGCCTCGACGATCGCGTGTTCGTCGCTCGCCTCCTGCCAGATGTCGAGCTTCGCCCAGTCCTTCCGCTTCGGAAGCGAGGCGCCGAAGAAACGGTGCTCGACGGAGAGCTGGTTGGCGTCGAGCCCATAGGTGGGCTCCTGGAGCCACACCTTCCCCGGCAGGAAGTATCCACCGGTGTAGAGGACCACGGGCCGGTCCACCGATCGGTGCGAGAGAGTGAGCCGCTGCTGGAACGTTCCGCCGCGCGGGTTCCGGTGGTCCACCGGCTGGGTGAAGGTGAGGGTGTAGTCCTTGTAGCCCTTCGCCCGCCCCTTCTTCACCGACACCACCCGGAGACCGGGGACGGCCCTGAGCCGCGCCAGGAGGTCGTCCTTGGCGATCCCGGCCGTGGAAGCCGCGGACTTCGCCAGGACCGTGCCGGCACCGGTCGCCGGGGCGGCCGCCGCGGGGGTCGCGACAAGGAGGGACGACGCCAGCGCCGCCGAGAACATTGCCAAGGGTCCCCGCGTCCGCCGGACCGGACTCTGTAGCCGCGCGTACGGGCGACCCGCCATGCCGTTTCCTCCCATGTCGACGTAGATCCACGCCAGTGATCGGGAAGACTCTGTCGTATCGGCATATATCGGCACAACCGCAAAAGCGATCCGGCTCACGGCCGCCCGTGTCGCCCTAGACCGGGCAGATGTTGTCGGTGGCGTAGTGCAGCATCGGATCACCGAGCTGTCGACGGGAACGGGAGATCGCGATGGCGCCGACGAATCGGCAGGTGGCCGGGCATGCCTTTCTCAAGGGCATGTACGGGGACGAGTACTTTCCCGATCACGTCGTCGACAAGGGGAAAGCCGTCCTCCTGCGGCTCTGCGAGCGGATCGAGGCCGAGCGGCCGCCGGACCTGGCGGCGCTGTACGTGCTCACGCAGGCCGCGACGGAGGAGTTCAACGCGCTGGAGGCGGAGTTCGAGGCGGCCGGCAGCGAGATCGAGACTTTCGCACGAGAGGTGATCGCCGAAGACTTCTGGTTCGTGGCGTCGGCATACGGGTTCGCGGAGGCGGACGTGGAGGAGTTGATCGCCGGCCGGGAATGGTGAGCCGACGGCGCATGTGCCGGATGGCCCCGGGCGTGGAGCGATAGCGCCGGGCGTCACTCGGGCGCGGCGGCGTCGCCCCAGACCGCGCGGAGGGCGTCTGGGCCGGGAATGAGCCCCATCCCGGCATGAGCATCGGCGGCCCCGCGGCTCATTCGTTCTCCTCGTAGACGACGTGGTAGCGGCGGGTGTAGCGGTTGAGTGCCGCCGGGTTGAAGCGGCCGCCTTGGCTCACCTCGGCGCGATGCTCGATGAGGGCCTCCACCACGCACTCCCAGCCGCCCGGCGAGGAGACCTGGATGACCTTGGGGGGCGGGGTGGAACCGGGGCGGATCGCGTGCGGGACGCCGTGCGGCAGCAGGACGAACTGCCCCTTGCCGGCCCGGTGCGTCATACCGTCGAAGTCGATCTCCAGGACACCGTCGACCACGTAGATGCACTCGTCGGCCACGTGGTGAGTATGGCGCGGGACGGGCTGGGCGACGGTCACCTCCAACAGCGAGATCAGGCTGTCGGTGTCCTCGCTGCGCGCCTTGACGCCGAACGCGGGCGGCACCGCTACGCGCCCGGGCCTCGCCTGCCCCTGCCGCAGCAGGTAGAACCGGCTCTTGTCGCCCCACTCGGCGGGGTCGTCCCGCCCGAGGTGGTAGCGCATGCCGTACGGTTTGCCCAGCTCGTTGATCTTCCTCCAGTCGCGCCGCCCGTCGGGGAACATCAGCGCGTCGGCCTCGCCCGCCTCGCACACGTCCTCGACGTAGCGCTCCCAGCCGCCCGGCGCGGACACCTGCAGGGCGTGCACGGCGGAGCCGTACGGCCCGAGGTTCCGCATGGCGTGTGTGACGCCGCGCGGGACCAGCGCGAACATTCCGGCGGTGAGGTGGTGGGTGGCTCCGTCGAACTCGATGCCCAGGTCGCCGTCCAGCACATACACCAGCTCGTCGAAGGTGTCGTGGACGTGGGCGGGGATGTGGCCGTCGCCGTGGTTCTCGATCAGGGAGAACCGCCCCTCCGTATCGGCGGTCCCGGCCTTCACGCTCATCGACGGCGGCAGGGGCACGCGGGTGGGACGGGAGGCGCCCGCGTCCAGCAGGAAGAAACGGTCCTTGAACATGAGTCGATCCTTCTGAATCGGAATCCGATTCCGTTTAAGCTAGGTGAGTGCCGGACGCCCTGTCAACGCGGACTAGGGTGTGATCCGGAATCCGATTCCGCGAAAGGGGAGCGCATGCCCAGGCCCCGCAGCGACGCCGAGCGCAACCGCGCCCGCCTCCTGGATGTCGCTGTCGACCTGTTCGCCGAGCACGGCGACCAGGTGCAGATGGGGGAGGTGGCGAGGGCCGCGCAGGTCGGCGTCGGCACCCTCTACCGGCACTTCCCGACCCGTCAGGCCCTGGTCGAGGCGGTCGCCGAGCAGCGCTTCAGCGAGATCCTCGCCTTCGCCGAGAGCGAGTGCCTGCCCAACCCCGACACCCGGGCGGCGCTGACCTGCTTCCTGACCCATGTGGCCCAGATCCATCAGAAGGGCCGCGGACTTTCCGGGGCGATCGAGGCGACGTTCGGTTCCACCGCTCCGCGTGGACCTCTGGCGACCGAGTTGCTGGCCATAGGGGACACGCTGATCAGGCGCGGACACGCCGACGGCACCGTCCGCGCCGACATCACGGTGGACGATCTCTACATGCTGGTCGGCGCACTGGCGATGATCAGCCGGGGCGATGTCGGCGACTGGCGGCGGTTCATCGACATCACCCTGGACGGCATCGCCCCACGCTGAGGCGGCCACAGGACGAGGCGCCGTCCTCCTCGGCTGACACCGCCCGGGGCGATCTTCGGCCGGCGGGGAACCGCGACTTCCCTCGGCAGGGGTATCAGTCTTCAGGCCATGCCTGTGCTGGTGGGGTGGTCACGGAGAGGGCGCGCAGGTCGTCGAAGGCTTGGAGGAGATGCGCGTCCAAGCTCTGTGCGGGGTCGTCGATCCAGGCTTGGACCGCTTGGTGAAAGGCGGCCCACCCGGTCTGAGCGGCCAGGCCGGCCAGCCGGTCGGCGACACCGCGCTGCCGCAGCGCCTCCGCTACGGCTTCGGTGAGCGACGCGGCCTTGGCCAGGTCGCGTTCACGGAGTGCCGGTGTCACCGCGATGACTTGTAGTCGTGGTTCGGCGAACGGGCGATTGTCCTCAAGGATCCGTTCGGCCTTCCGGAAGGCGCAGAGCAGCATTTCGAGCGGCTGGAGACCCTCGGGCGCTTCGGCTACCGCCCGCGTCAACGCGGCGCGCAGGTCGGATTCGCCGTCGAAGAGCACCTCGCGTTTGTCCGGGAAGTGCCGGAAGAACGTGCGTTCGTTGACGCCGGCCCGGGCGGCGATCTCGGCCGTGGTGGTCTGGTCGAACCCGCGTTCCCGGTACAGCTCCAGGGCCGCCTGCTGAAGGCGGCGGCGCGCTTCTGCTCCGCTCCTTGGCACGCGTCGAGGATACCGCATATGCCAGTTACTGGCGCTACTTGACGCCAGTAACTGGCGCTACCTACAGTCAGCGACTGGCACTACGTAGTGTCAGTCACTGGCGTCAAGCGGGAGAGTGTTTCATGCATGTCTTTGTCACCGGTGGTTCTGGCCAGACCGGCCCCGCGGTCGTCGCGGAGCTCATCACGGCCGGCCACACCGTCACCGGTCTCGCGCGCTCGGATGCCGCCGCCGCCCGGCTGGAGTCACTGGGGGCCAGACCACACCGCGGCTCCCTGGACGACCTCGACAGTCTGCGCAGGGGCGCCGAAGCCGCCGATGGAGTCCTGCACATGGCCTACGGCGGCGACTTCTCCGACCTCGACGACATGATGAGGCGCGACCGGACCGCGATCGAGACGCTCGGCCGGCCGTTGGAACACTCGGGCAAGCCGTTCGTCGTCACCTCGGGCACCCTGGTCATGCCCGCCGGCCGGGAGGCCACCGAGAAGGACGAGCCCGACGCGACCGGGATCGCCGCCTTCCGCAT
This sequence comes from Microbispora sp. KK1-11, assembly GCF_006874435.1. Classification (NCBI taxonomy): domain Bacteria; kingdom Bacillati; phylum Actinomycetota; class Actinomycetes; order Streptosporangiales; family Streptosporangiaceae; genus Microbispora; species Microbispora sp. KK1-11. The sequence goes on from NZ_VIRJ01000015.1 coordinate 70,829, forward strand.
CGCGGGGGAGCGAGCTTGTCTGGGCTTCGCCGCCCGGGGAGTACGCGCGAGCGTGGTCCGCCTCGCTCCCACCGTCCACGGTCCCGGAGACCACGGCTTCATCCCCATGCTCATCGCCACCGCGCGAAAGACCGGCGTCTCGGCGTACGTCGGAGACGGCACCAACCGCTGGCCCGCGGTGCACCGGCTCGACGCGGCGGTCCTGTTCCGCCTGGCAGTGGAGAAGGCGCCCGCAGGCGGCGTGCTGCACGGAGTAGCCGAAAGCGGCGTGACCCTGAAGAGCATCGCGGAGACGATCGCCCGGGGCCTGGATCTGCCCACGGTCTCGCTGACCCCCGACGAGGCTGCCACGCACTTCGTGAGCCCGTTCATGGCCACCGCCTACGGCTTCGACGGGCCCGTCTCCAGCTCCTACACGCAGGAGCTGCTCGGCTGGTCGCCCACCAACCCGACACTGCTCGAAGACCTGGAGCACGGCGATTACCTGGCCACGCCGGCTCCCTGACCCTCTCACCGACCAAGACGCCGGCCTGCAGCCTTCCGCGAGTGATCTTCTACTGGGCCTGCACCACCGGCGGGCCCTCGCTGGCCTGGACGAGGACGAACCCCTGGCCCCGGAAGGCGAGCTGCATGGCCTCGCCGCTGCCACGGCCGATCAGCGCACCGACCTTCATCGTCCGGTTGACGCCCACCTGCAGGTGGGCGCTCCAGCAGACCGCGGACTGGCCGTCGGCGAACGTCGGCATCTGGGAGGTGTCGAGGAGCACCGGCGTGCCGTGCGCGGTCACCGCGACCCAGCCGGTGCCCTTGATCGTCATGTTGAACAGGCCGCCCGCGGCGATCCCCGCGCCCTGTACACGCTGGATGTCCCACGTGAGCTGGGGATCGAAGGCCAGCAGGTTGCGGCCGTTGACGGTGAGGGCCTCGTTCTCCAGGTAGAACAGGTGGATGTCGTGGGCGTCGTCGGCCAGGAACAGCAGGCCCTGCCCTCTGACGCGCATCAGCGGCGCGCCCTCGCCGGTCACCATCTTCTTGAGCAGCCTGCCGACTCCGCCGGAGCCCTCGTAGTCGAAGTCCATCTGGCCCTGGAAGGCGACCATCGAGCCCTGCCTGGCGATCACCTCGTGCGGTAGCTGGACGCGGAGCATCTTGGAGTTCTGCAGGACGAAGTTGGCGGGGACCTGCCGGCCGTTCAGGTTCCCGAAGAGTGCGCTGCGCATGGTGGGTCCTTCGATGAGTGCGATCGTGCAGGGGTAGTGACGATCGGGGACGGGGCTCCGGTTCCTTCTCCGGGGACCGGACCACGCATCCGGCCTCCTTCACCCGGGACGCGCGGCTCACGCCCAGGTGAACCTCCCGCGTCAGGTGCCCGAACTCGCCGGAGGACGCGGGCCGAGGGGCGGTGCGTCGACCGGGCAGCCGGGGGCGGGCGGTTCGGGCGCGGCCGCGAGGACGTTCGTCCTGATCGTGAGGAACGTGACGACCGCCGCGACCGCCATCATGGCCGCGCCGACCAGCATCGACGTGTGGAACCCCCGGGTGAACGCCGACGGCGAGTCGTAGGCGTCCCCCGCCAGCCCCACCAACGGCGGGACGGCGGCGACGGCCAGGAGGCCGCCCGTCCTGGCCAGGGCGTTGTTGATCCCGCTCGCGACACCCGCGTACCGTTCCTCCGCCGTGGAGAGCACGGTCGCGGTGAGCGGGGCGACGGCGGCGGACAGGCCGAGCCCGAACACGACCGCCGAGGGCAGCACGTCGATGAGATAGGACGAGTTCGGGGCGATGCGGCTCATCAGCAGCAGTCCGGCCGCGCACAGGAGAATCCCTCCTGTCATGGGGAGGCGTGGGCCCACCCGCCTCGCCAGTTCGCCGGCCCGGGGCGACAGCAGCAGCATGAGGATCGTGACCGGGAGCATCGCCGACCCGGCGGCGACGGGAGAGAACCCGGCCGACACCTGGAGCTGGACGACCAGCAGGAAGAACACCAGGCCCATCGCCGCGTACATGACCAGGGTGACGACGTTGACCGCGGTGAACTCCCTCGAGGCGAACACGCCCACGGGGACGAGGGACCGGGGGGAGCGCCGGATCTCCACCACCACGAAGCACACGGCCAGGACGAGCCCGGCGGTCAGCGGCACCAGCCCGTCGCCCGCGAGGATCAGGCCGTACGTCAGCCCGGCCAGCGCGGGTGCGGCGAGGACGGTCCCGAGCACGTCGAAGCGGCCGTGCGGCCCGGCGTCCCGGGTCTCGGGCACGTGCCGGGCGGCGACGCCGACCACGACGGCCGCGAGCGGAAGGTTGAGCAGGAAGACCCACCGCCAGCCGGCCGTCTCGACGAGCCAGCCGCCGAGCAGCGGCCCGAGGGCGGCGGCCACGCCGCCCAGCCCCGACCAGGCGCCGACGGCGCGCGGCCGGTCGTCGGGCACGTAGCTCGCCTGGATGATCGCCAGGGACCCGGGGATCAGCAGGGCCCCGCCGATGCCCTGGAGCGCACGGGCGAGCACGAGAACGGGTGTGTTCGGCGCGGCCCCGCAGAGGGCGGAGGCCAGGGCGAACCAGACCACCCCGGCGACGAAGACCTTCCGCCTGCCGAGCCGGTCGCCCAGCGACCCGCCCAGCAGGATCAGCGCGGCCATGGTGAGCGTGTACGCGTTCACGGTCCACTGGAGGCCGGACATCCCGGCGTGGAGGTCGCGCCCGAGGGCGGGGAGGGCCACGTTGACCACGGTGCCGTCGAGCGTGGCCATGCCCGACCCGAGGACCGTGGTGAGCAGCACCCACCGGCCTGGCGCCGAGCGAAGCCGGATATTTCCGGATGTCATGGACGCCATCATGCGTTACCCGGGGGAGTGGGTGCGTCTTCACGGCAAGGCGGATTACACAATTACGATCGCTCACAGCGAACTGACGCAGAACAGGGAACAGGATCGGACTCCTGTTAGTTGAGCCGACATAACTCAACCTAGTGGAGTGCTGATGTCCCAGATCCTTCCCGTCCTCCCGCTCGACGACGAGGTCGTCCTGCCCGGCATGGTCGTGCCCCTCGATCTGTCGGCCTCCGAGGTCCGCGCCGCCATCGACGCCGCCCGCGCCAGTGGCGAGAGCACGGTCCTGCTGGTGCCCCGCATAGACGGCCGCTACGGCCCGGTGGGGGTGAGCGCCGTCGTGGAACAGGTCGGCCGCCTGCCGGGCGGGGAGCCCGCGGCCGTGGTCCGCGGCGTCGACCGCATGCGCGTCGGCACCGGCACCACCGGCCCCGGCGCGGCGCTGTGGGTCGAGGCGACCGTGCTGGAGCCGGTCACGGCCGGGCCGAGGGCCGATGAGCTCGCCAAGGAGTACAAGGCCCTCACCACCACGATCCTGCAGAAGCGGGGCGCCTGGCAGGTGGTCGACGCGGTCAACCAGATCACGGATCCCGCCGTCCTCGCCGACAGCGCGGGGTACGCCCCCTGGCTGCAGACGCCGCAGAAGCTGCTGCTGCTGGAGACCTCCGACCCGGCCGAGCGGCTGGACAAGCTGGTCGGCTGGGCCCGCGACCACCTCGCCGAGCTGGACGTCGCGGAGACCATCCGCAAGGACGTCCAGGAGGGCATGGAGAAGCAGCAGCGCGAGTTCCTGCTCCGCCAGCAGCTCGCGGCCGTGCGCAAGGAGCTCGCCGAGCTCAACGGGGACCCCTCCGACGAGGAGGAGGACTATCGCGCCCGCATCGAGGCCGCCGACCTGCGGGAGAAGGTCAGGGAGGCCGCGCTCAAGGAGGTCGACAAGCTGGAGCGGGCCTCCGACCAGTCGCCCGAGAGCGGCTGGATCCGCACCTGGCTCGACACCGTGCTCGACATTCCGTGGAACGTCCACACGACCGACGAGTACGACATCGCCGGGGCCCGCGCGGTGCTCGACGCCGACCACACGGGTCTGGACGACGTGAAGGACCGCATCGTGGAATACCTCGCCGTGCGCAAGCGCAGGGCCGACCAGGGCCTCGGCGTGGTCGGTGGGCGCCGCAGCGGCGCCGTGCTCGCGCTGGCCGGTCCTCCCGGAGTCGGCAAGACCTCCCTCGGCGAGTCGGTCGCCCGCGCCATGGGCAGGAAGTTCGTCCGGGTCGCCCTGGGCGGCGTCCGCGACGAGGCGGAGATCCGCGGCCACCGGCGCACGTACGTGGGGGCCCTGCCCGGCCGCATCGTCCGCGCCATCCGCGAGGCGGGCTCGATGAACCCGGTCGTGCTGCTCGACGAGATCGACAAGGTCGGCGCCGACTACCGGGGCGACCCGACGGCCGCGCTGCTGGAGGTGCTCGACCCGGCGCAGAACCACACCTTCCGCGACCACTACCTGGAGGTCGAGCTCGACCTCAGCGACGTGCTGTTCCTCGCGACGGCCAACGTGCTGGAGCAGGTGCCCGGGCCGCTGCTCGACCGCATGGAGATCGTCACGCTCGACGGCTACACCGAGGACGAGAAGGTCGCCATCGCCCGCGACCACCTGCTCCCGCGCAACCTGGAGAAGGCGGGCCTCACCGCCGACGACGTGACGGTGGAGGAGGCGGCGCTACGCCGCCTGGCCGGCGAGTACACCCGCGAGGCCGGCGTCCGCTCGCTCGAGCGCTCGATCGCCCGGATCCTGCGCAAGGTGACGGCGAAGGTCGCCCTCGGCGAGGCCGCGCTCCCGGTGACGGTCACCGGCGGCGACCTGGTCTCCTACCTGGGCCGGCCGCGCCACGTGCCCGAGTCGTCCCTGCCGGAGGCCCGGCAGCGTACGGCGGTGCCGGGCGTGGCCACCGGCCTCGCGGTGACCGGCGCGGGCGGCGACGTCCTCTACGTCGAGGCGTCGCTGGCCGACCCGGAGACCGGGGCGACCGGTGTGACCCTGACCGGTCAGCTGGGCGACGTGATGAAGGAGTCGGCGCAGATCGCGCTGTCCTTCCTGCGGTCCCGGGGCGCAGAGCTGGAGCTGCCGGTCGGGTCGCTCAAGGACAGGTCGGTGCACATCCACGTGCCCGCGGGCGCGGTGCCGAAGGACGGCCCGTCGGCCGGTGTCACGATGACCACCGCCCTGGCCTCGCTGCTGTCGGGCCGGCCGGTCCGCGCCGACGTGGCGATGACCGGCGAGGTGTCCCTCACCGGGCGGGTGCTGCCGATCGGAGGGGTCAAGCAGAAGCTGCTCGCCGCCCACCGGGCGGGGATCACCACCGTGCTCATCCCGGCGCGCAACGAGCCCGACCTGGACGACGTCCCGGCCGAGGTGCTGGCCGACCTCACCGTCCACGCGGTGAGCGACGTGCGCGAGGTCCTCGGCCTGGCCCTCACCCCGGCGACGGTCGCCCAGCAGCGGGCGGTCGCCTGACCCACTCCACCCGGCCCGCGTCTCCGTCGTCCCGGAGGCGCGGGCCTTTCCCTGTGACGAATCCTGTGACGAAGCACACATTACCGGTATGGAATAAGGATTAACTCACTCCTGTTTCAGCCGGTCGTGAGCGTATCGAACCTGGTGAACCCGCCCGAGCGAGGGTGTCCTGCGGCCTGAACATCGTCCGTCCGCACCCTCCCCACGAAGGCACTCACCGATGACGCTCTCCCCGCCGCCCGATCTGATCCTGCGCCGGATCACGCATCTGCCCTTCCCACCCGGCACGCGCTAGCCGCACGCGCACAGGAATCGGCCGCCATCGTCTCCGAGGGACAGCAAGTGATCACGGTTTCCGGCCTGCGCAAGGCCTACGGCGACGTCGTCGCGCTCGACGGCGTCGACCTCCACGTCGGCAAGGGCGAGGTCTTCGGCGTGCTCGGGCGCAGCGGCGCCGGCAAGAGCACCCTGCTGCGCTGCGTCAACCTGCTCGAACGTCCCGACGAGGGCGTGGTGACCGTCGACGGGCGCGAGCTGACCGCCCTCGGCGCGGCCGACCTGCGCCGCGCCCGCCAGCGCATCGGCATGATCCATCAGCACTTCGCGCTGCTGTCGTCGCGCACGGTGGCGGGCAACGTGGCCTTCCCGCTGGAGGTCATGGGCGTCGGCCGGGCCGCCCGGGCCCGGCGCGTCGCGGAGATGCTCGACCTCGTGGGCCTGGCCGACCGCGCCGGGGCCTACCCCGCGCAGTTGTCCGGCGGCCAGAAGCAGCGGGTCGGCATCGCGCGGGCGCTCGCCGCCGAGCCGTCGGTGCTGCTGTCGGACGAGGCCACCTCCGCGCTCGACCCCGCCACGACCCAGTCGATCCTGGCCCTGCTCCGGCGGCTCAACCGGGAGCTGGGACTGACCATCCTGCTCATCACCCACGAGATGGACGTCATCAAGGCCGTCTGCGACTCGGCGGCGATCATGAGCGACGGGCGGATCGCCGAGGCGGGTCCCATCCCCGAACTGCTCGCCAGGCCCGGATCGCGCCTGGCGGCCGAGCTGTTCCCGCTGCCGCCCGCCGAGCCCGGCACCGTGACGGTCGCCCTGGCCGCGGACCAGACCCTGCTGTCGCGTCTCGCGCGTACGCACGACGTGGACGTCGCCGTCGCGGCGGGCGCGGTCGAACAGGTCGCCGGGGTCCCGGCGGGCCGGCTGCGGCTGCGGGTCACCGGAGCCGGTACGGCTGCCGCCCTCGCGGACCTGCGCGAGCGCGGCCTGCTGGTGGAGGAGGACGCATGACCTGGTCGGAGATGAGCCCCCTGTTGTGGGAGGCCACCGGGCAGACCGCCGTGATGGTGGGCTGGTCCACGCTGTTCACCGTGCTGTTCGGGCTGCCGCTCGGCGTCTGCCTCGCCGGGACGGACCGGGGTGGGCTGTTCCCCGCGCCCGCCGTGCGGCGCGTGCTCGGCCTGGTCGTGAACGTCGGCCGGTCGCTGCCCTTCATCGTCCTCATGATCGCGGTCATCCCGGTCACCCGCGTGCTCACCGGCACCACGATCGGGTCCGCCGCCGCGGTGGTCCCGCTGACGATCGGCGCGGTGCCGTTCTTCGCCCGGCTGGTCGAGACGGCGCTGCGCGAGGTGGGCCGCGACGTCGTGCAGGCGGCCGAGGCCATGGGGGCGGGCCGGGCGACGATCGTGGCGCGCGTCCTGCTGCCCGAGGCGCTGCCCGGCCTGGTCGCCGGGCTGACCGTCACCGTGGTCACGCTCATCTCCTACTCGGCCATGGCCGGAGTGATCGGCGGCGGGGGTCTCGGCGACCTCGCCGTCCGCTACGGATACCAGCGGTTCGAGACCACGCTCATGGTCGTCACCGTGGTCGTCCTGGTCGTCGTGGTGCAGCTCGCACAGACCCTGGGCGACGCCGTCGCCCGTCGGCTTTCTCACCGTTAACCCATCGAAGGAGTTCTGTTCCATGCGTAGAACGCTCGGCCTCGTCATCGCCGCCGTGGTCGCGCTCGTGTTGTCCGCCTGCGGGTCCTCGTCTTCCGGCACGGCTACCGCCTCCGGCACAGCGGCGGCGGACGCCCCGCTCAAGGTCGGCGTGAGCCCGGTGCCGCACGCGCAGATCCTCAAGTACGTGGCCGACAACCTGGCCGCCGCGAAGGGCCTGAAGCTGGAGATCGTGGAGTTCAGCGACTACGTGCAGCCCAACCTGCAGCTCCAGGACGGCCAGCTCGACGCCAACTACTTCCAGCACAAGCCGTACCTGGACGACTTCAACGCATCCAAGGGCACGAAGCTGAGCTTCGTGGCCCCGGTGCACCTGGAGCCGCTCGGCCTGTACTCCAAGAAGGTCAAGGACCTCGCCTCGCTGCCGCAGGGCGGCACGGTCGCGGTGCCCAACGACGCCACCAACCTCGGCCGGGCGCTCAAGCTGCTCGCCGACAACGGCGTGGTCACGCTCAAGGACGGCGTGGGCACCGCCGCGACGGAGCGCGACGTGACCGGCAACCCGAAGAAGCTGACCTTCCGTCCGCTGGAGGCCGCCCAGCTCCCGCGCTCGCTCGACGACGTGGACGCCGCCGTGATCAACGGCAACTACGCGCTGGAGGCGAACCTCAACCCGTCCTCCGACGCGCTGGTGCTGGAGAAGGCCGAAGGCAACCCATACGCCAACGGCCTCGTGGTCGCGCAGGGGCACGAGAGCGACCCGCGGGTGAAGACCCTGGTCGGGCTGCTGACCGGCCCCGAGGTGAAGAAGTACATCGAGGACACATTCAAGGGCTCGGTCATCCCCGCGTCCTGACGCGTACATACATGGACGAATCATCCAGTCGCTTGACCGGATGATTCGTCCATGCTGTCATGGCCCCATGTTGTACGGCACACCGGCGCTGGAGGCCGCGGACGAGAAGGTGCTCGCCGAGATCGAGGAGATGCGGCGCGACCTGAAATACCGGCTGGCCGAGGCCCACCGCTGGGACGGCCTGCTGCGGCGGCAGTTGCAGGCGCGGGCGATCCAGGGGTCGAACTCCATCGAGGGCTACCACGCCAGCGTCGAGGACATCGAGTCGATCATGTCCGGCGAGGACCCTCTGGAGACGCCGACGGCCGTTGCCCGGGAGATCGCCGGTTACCGGCAGGCGCTCACCTATATCGGTACTCTCTCGCGGGCGTGGGCCTTCCGCTACGACGTGGGCCTGCTCCACGGGCTCAACTTCATGATGATCGGCCATCACCAGGACCAGACGCCGGGCACGGTGCGGCCCGGCGGGATCTACGTGCGCAACTCCGCCACCGGTGAGGTGGTCTACGAGGGCCCGGACCACGAGCAGGTCCCCGGTCTGCTGGCGGAACTGGTCGAGTGGCTCAACGGGGGCGACCTCGACGCGCCCAGCTACGTCCGCGCCGCCATGGCGCACCTCAATCTCGCCAAGATCCATCCGTGGCGGGACGGGAACGGGCGCATGTCGCGGGCGCTGCAGACGCTCGTGCTGGGCCGCGACCGGATCACCACGCCGGAGTTCGCCTCGATCGAGGAGTGGCTGGGCGAGGGCCGCACCACCTACGACTACTACGACGTGCTGGGCGAGGTGGGACGCGGCCGGTGGAGCCCGCACGGGGACACCCTCGCGTGGGTGCGGTTCGTCCTGCGCTGCCACCACATGCAGGCCCAGCGGGTGGGGCGCCGGCTCACCGAGGCGGGCGAGGTGTGGATGCTGCTTGAGGAGCGGACCGAGGCACAGGGCCTGCACCCGCGCACGGTCTCGGCGCTCTACCAGGTGTTCGTCTCCCGGCGGCTGCGCCGGGGCATGTACCAGGCCGACGAGGGGCTGAGTCAGGGCCAGGCCGCCCGCGACCTCCGTGAGCTGGCGGCCACCGGGTGGCTCCAGCCGTACGGCGAGACGAAGGGCCGCTTCTACGCGCCGGGGCCGAAGATGACGGAGATCAAGGCCGCTTTCGCCGAGCGCGCCAGGCCGCTGCGCGACCCCTATCGGACGCTGGAGAGCTGACCGGGCGCATGGGGAAATCGCGCCTACCGCGCGGAAAGCGAACCGAGTAACGTTCGGTTATGCACCCTGGGGCGATCGCGGCGGTGACGCCGGACAAGCCTGCGGTGATCATGGCGGGCTCCGGCCGCGTGATCACCTTTCGTGAACTCGACGAGGAATCCAACCGGCTGGCCCATCTGCTGCGGGCCGCGGGCCTGAAGCCCGGCGACCACATCGCCTTCATGCTGGAGAACCATCCGCTCTTCCTCGTGATCGCGTGGGCCGCCCACCGCTCGGGCCTGTACTACACCGCCATCAGCTCCCGGCTCCAGGCCGACGAGCTGTCGTACATCGTGGACAACTGCGGGGCGCGGGTCTTCATCTCTTCGGCGAAGCTCGCCGGCGTCGCGGGCGCCGTCACCGAGGCCACGCCCGGGGTCGAACTGCGGCTCATGGTCGACGGCGTCGCCCCGGGCTTCACCTCCTACGAGGAGGCCGTGGCGGGGCAGCCCGCGACGCCGCTCGACGACGAGTGCCAGGGCGCCGACATGCTCTACTCGTCGGGCACCACGGGACGCCCCAAGGGAGTCAAGCCGCCGCTCAGCCGGGCGCCGCTGGAGGCCCCCGGGGCCCTGGTGCGGCTCATCCAGTTCCTGTTCGCGCCCTCGGCCGACAGCGTGTACCTGTCGCCCGCGCCGCTCTACCACGCCGCTCCGCTGCGTTACAGCATGTCCTTCCAGCGCCTCGGCGCGACGGTGGTGGTGATGGAGAGGTTCGACCCCGAGGAGGCGCTGGCGCTCGTCGAGCGGCACCGGGTCACCCATGCGCAGTGGGTGCCCACGATGTTCGTCAAGATGCTCAAGCTGCCCGAGGAGGTGCGCCGGCGCTACGACCTGTCGTCGCTGGGCTGCGCCATCCACGCCGCCGCGCCCTGCCCCGTCGAGGTCAAGGAGCGGATGATGGAGTGGTGGGGGCCGATCATCCACGAGTACTACGCGGGCACGGAGGGCAACTGCTTCCTGTACGCGGGCCCGGAGGACTGGCTCGCCCACAAGGGCACGGTGGGCCGGCCGCTGCTCGGGGTCACCCACGTCTGCGACGAGGACGGCGGCGAGCTGCCGCCCGGTGAGCACGGCACGGTCTACTTCTCCGACGGCCCGAGGTTCGAGTATCACGGCGACCCCGAGAAGACCGCGTCGGTGCAGGACCCCAAGGGCCGCGGCTGGACCACGCTGGGGGACATCGGCTACCTGGACGAGGACGGCTTCCTCTACCTCACCGACCGGCGCTCGTACATGATCATCTCCGGTGGGGTGAACATCTACCCGCAGGAGGCCGAGAACGTGCTGGCGATGCATCCCGAGGTGGCCGACGTGGCCGTCTTCGGGGTGCCGGACCCCGAGATGGGCGAGCAGGTCAAGGCCGTCGTGCAGCCGGCGGACCCGGCGGGCGCGGGTCCCGCCCTGGAGGCCGAGCTGATCGCCTACTGCCGGGAACGCCTGGCCCACTACAAGTGCCCGAAGTCGGTGGACTTCCGGGACGAGCTGCCCCGCCACCCCACGGGCAAGCTGTACAAGCGCCTGCTCAGGGACGAGTACTGGCCTCGGACGAGCTGACATAAAGTACGCGTAGGGCGCTCGGGGATCCCCACCGCTGATCGCTTAGCGTGACCTTATCGCCGATGCGTCATCGTATTACGTGTACCGGCGGAGAGCCGGGATCACCGGCGAATCCATTGAGGGGGATGGCGATGAGCTCACCTGAGCATGTTCCCGGCAACGAGAACACCGAGATACTCCCCGGTCACGGCTGGAGCCAGTTCGGCAGCACCCCGCCGCAGCACGGGCAGTACACCGGGGCGTACCAGTCGTACGGCGCCTACGGGAGCGGCTCTTATGACACGGCGCAGTTTCCGGCGCCTCCGGCGCGCAAGGGCACGCTGACCGCCCGCCAGAAGGCGGGCGCGGGCCTCGCCCTCGTGGCCGTGGCACTGGGCGGCGGGGTCACCGGGGCCCTCGTCGCGAACAGCGTGAACGGCGGGCAGACGGTGATCGCGAGCCCGGTGGTCAAGGGAGTGTCCAACTCCTCGACCACCACGATCGCCGCGGTGGCCAAGGCGATCATGCCGTCGGTGGTGTCCATCGAGGTGAAGACCGCCACGGCCGGCGGCGAGGGGTCCGGTGTCATCCTGTCGGCCGACGGTCTGATCCTGACGAACAACCACGTGGTGAGCATCGGCGGCGGGGGCGGCGGCACGGTCACCGTGAAGTTCAGCGACGGCAAGACCGCCACCGCCGTCGTCAAGGGCACCGACCCCACCACGGACCTCGCGGTCATCCAGGCGCAGGGCGTGTCCGGCCTGACCCCCGCCTCTCTTGGCGACAGCGACAAGCTTCAGGTCGGCGACGCGGTCCTCGCGATCGGCAGCCCGCTCGGCCTGGAGGGATCGGTCACCTCCGGCATCGTGAGCGCCCTCGACCGCACGCTGACCGAGGCCCCCGAAGAGCAGCAGCAGCAGTTCCCCTGGGGGATGGGACAGCAGCAGCAGCCGCAGAGCCAGGGCACCACGATCGGCGGCATGATCCAGACCGACGCCGCGATCAACCCCGGCAACTCCGGCGGCGCGCTGGTCAACTCCTCCGGGCAGGTCGTCGGCGTCAACACGGCGATCGCCACCTCGGGCTCCAGCTCCGGCAACATCGGCGTCGGCTTCGCGATCCCCATCAACACCGCGAAGCTCGTCTCCGAGCAGCTCATCAAGACGGGCAAGGCGACCCACGCCTTCTTCGGCGTGAGCGTGGCCGACGCGGTCGGCGGCGCGTCGGGCGCGGTGGTCAGCTCGATCACGGCCGGCAGCCCTGCGGAGAAGGCCGGCCTCAAGGAGGGCGACCTGATCACCAAGATCAACGACAAGCTGGTGGACAGCGCGGAGGCGCTGGTCGGCACCATCCGCAGCTCCCGTCCCGGCGACAAGGTGACCGTCACCTACACCCGTGACGGCAAGGAGAACACGATCACCGCCGCGCTCGCGGAGCAGTCGTCCACGAGCTGACGGCCCACGATCGTCGCCGGCGGGCCTCTGGGGGGACGGCCCGCCGGCGATCGTTCTTTCTCCGGAAGAGTGCCTACTTGCGCCGGCGGCCGCTGATCGCGCGGAAGGTGTCCTCCAGCGCGGTGAGGGTCTCGTCGTACGTGCGCCGGGCGGCCACCCCGACGGACAGGCAGTCGACGACGGTGAGCTGGGCGATCCTGCTGCCCATCGCGCCGAAGCGGAACGGGGTCTCGCGGGCCGCGGTCTTCAGCACGATGTCGGCCAGCTCCGTGATCGGCGAGGGGTCGAAGTTCGTGATCGCGATCGTGGTCGCCTGCCGGTCGGCGGCGAGCCGCAGCGCGTCCAGGACGTCGACGGTGGTGCCGGTGTGCGAGATGCCGATCGCGACGTCGCCCGCGCGCAGCAGTGCGGCCGAGGTGAGCGCGCTGTGGAAGTCCTGCCAGGCGAACGCCAGCAGGCCGATCCGGTGCAGCTTCTGGTGCAGATCAGCCGCGACGAAGCCACTCGCCCCGGCGCCGTAGAGATCCACGCGGCGGGCCTCGGCGATCGCGTCGACCGCGCGCTTCAGCGCGGCGATGTCGAGGTGCTCGGCCGTCTCCGCGACCGCGCGGGAGTCGCTGTAGCCGATCTTGGCGACGATCTCCTCCAGCGGATCGTCGGCGCTGATGTCCCCGTCGAGCGGGAGGGCACTCCCGGCACGCGACGCCTCCAGCGTCGCCTCCCGGGCGAGCGCGATCCGCAGCTCGGGATAACCGCGCAGCCCGATGGCCCGGCAGAAGCGCAGCACCGTGGCCTCCGAGGTGCCGCACTCGCGGGCGAGCGCCCCGATCGGCCGGTCCGCGACGCCCTGGGGGTCGGCCAGCACCGCCCGCGCGACCCGTTGCTCCGCGGGCCGCAGAGATCGGATCGCGCCGCGCAGCCGCACGAGAATTCCGTTCGAGTAGTCTCCGCCGGGGCTCACGCCGCCCTGCCTCTACTTGCTCATGCCGGCGGTCAGCCCGGCGATGATCTGCTTGGTCGCCAGGACGAACAGCACGAAGAGCGGCGCCGTGGCGAGGACCAGCCCGGCGAACAGCGCCGACCAGTCGGTCGTGTACTCGCCGAAGAACTGCGACAGCCCGCGCGGGATCGTGAACTTCTCGTCCGAGCGCAGCAGCACCAGCGGGTAGAGGAACTCATGCCACAGCGGCACGAACTGGAACAGCATCACCGACGCCAGCGCGGGCCGCACCAGCGGCAGCATGATCTGCCCGAAGATCCGGAACTCGCCGGCCCCGTCGAGCCGGGCCGCCTCGTCCAGCTCGCCGGGCAGGGACCGGTAGAACGCCGACAGCACGAACATGCAGAACGGCACCCCGGACGCGGCGTACAGCAGCGTGAGCCCGAGCAGCGAGTCGATCAGGCCCATGGAGTCCATGAGGTAGAAGATCGGCACCAGGCCCAGCCGGATCGGCAGCATCAGCCCCGCCAGGAAGTACGCGCCGAGCACCCGGTTGCCGACGAAGTCGTAGCGGGCCAGCGGATAGGCCGCCAGCGCGGAGACCGCCGTGCCGAGCAGCACCGCGCCGCAGGTGACGAGCAGCGAGTTCACCAGGTAGGTGCTGAACGACGCCTCCGTCCACACCCGGCCGTAGCTGTGCAGCGTGGGGGACGCCGGCAGCCCCAGCGGCGCGGTGAAGATCTCGCTCGTGGGCCGCAGCGAGTTGAGCAGCATGACGACCAGCGGCAGCAGCGCGACGACCGCGTACCCCCACAGCAGCAGGTGGACGGCGACGCGCCCCGGAGCCCGGTGCCGGGCCGTCACAGCAGTCTCCTCTCGCGGCGGCGGAAGTACGAGCTGGCCAGCAGCGACACCCCGAAGATGAACACGAACATCAGCACGGCGAGCGCCGACGACCGTCCGATCGCCTCCGTGCCGCCCTCCACGAACGCGACCCGGTAGAACAGCAGGCCGAGCACGTCGGTCGAGCCCGCAGGGGACCCGGTCGACCCGGCCATCGCGTAGACCAGCCCGAAGGCGTTGAAGTTGCCGATGAACGTCAGCACGCTCACCACGCCGATCGCCGGGGTGAGCAGCGGCAGCGTCACCCGCCGGAACGCCTGCCAGGCCGAGGCGCCGTCGACCCGGGCCGCCTCGTGGTATTCGGCCGGGATGCCGGCGAGGGCGGCGGAGAACATCAGCATGGGGAAGCCCACCCACTGCCACGCGTTGACCACGATGACGATCGGCAGCGCCGTACGCGTGTCGCCCAGCCAGGGCAACGCCCACGAGTCCAGCCCGGCCGCCTCGAGCAGCGAGTTGACCGGGCCGAACGTCGGGTTGAGCAGCAGGCTCCACAGGTAGCCGACGACCAGCGGGTCCACCAGGTAGGGGGTGGTGAACGCGGCCTGCAGGAACCGCTTGCCGCGGCCGTACCGGTACAGCAGCAGGGCGAACAGCAGCCCGACCGTGTTCTGGATCAGCATCGTCCCGGCGAAGAACAGCGCGTTGTGCCCGAACGCCCGCCACAGCTGCTGGTCGTACGGGTAGACGCTGAACAGGTCCCGGTAGTTGCCGAGCCCGGCGAACCCCGTCTGCCGGATCCCGCGCCACTCGAAGAAGCTGTAGTCGAGCGCGCTGACCAGCGGATAGACGATGAAGACCGAGTAGAGCAGGAGTGCGGGCAGCAGGAAGACGGCCAGCACCCGCCACCGCGGCACGTACCGGCGACCGGCGCCGGTGCGCGCCGCGCGACGTCCGGGGGAGCGGCCGGGAGAGCGGCGGCGCGCGCTCAGTTCCCTGGCTTGAACCACTGCTCGACGCCCTTCTGCACGCTCTCGGCGACCCCCTTGGCATCGGTCTGGCCGACCAGCATCTTCTGCACCTCGTCACGGAAGACCGCGTCACCGTTCGGCTGGCCGTACCGGAAGTCGACGAGCAGTGTGTACGGCGCGCCGTTGGCGGCGTAGTTCTTCGCCATCTCGGCCAGCAGCGGGTCCGACGGCGTGACCCCGGGAACCGCGGACAGCTGCTTGAGCTCGCTCGCGTAGAGCTGCCCGAACTCCGGCGTCGCCATCCACTTGACCAGTTCGAGCGCCTCGGGCTGATGGGCCGACTTGGCGTTGACGCCGAACGAGCCGTCGGCCCAGCCCGGCGTGACCGGCGTGGTCACGGGGGAGCCGGGCGGCGGCGGCACCTGGAAGGCGCCGACCTCCAGGCTGGGGTTGGCCGCGAGCACGGGCGCCAGGTCGAAGCTGCCCGTGGGGTACATCGCGGCCTTTCCCGTGGCGAACAGCGCCTGGACGTCGGGGATCTTGACGGCCACCACGTCCTTGGGGAAGTACGGCTCCAGGTCCTTGAGCAGCTTGATCGAGGCAGTGAAGTCGGGATCGGTGAACTTCTTCTCGCCGCTCAGCAGCGCGTCCCGGAACTTCGTGCTGCCGTAACGGGCGTTGCCGAAGATCTCGTGGACGATCGGCAGCGTCCAGGTCGCGTCGGGCCCGGCCGCGACGGCGAACGGTGTGATCCCGGCCGCCTTCAGCTTCCCGGCCGCCGCGATCATGTCGTCCCAGGTGGCGGGGGGCTGGATGCCGTTGTCGCCGAACAGCTTCTTGTTGTAGAGCACCTGGAGCGTCTGGTAGGCGAACGGCACGCCGTAGATCTTGCCGTCCTTGTGGCCCTTGGCGCCTTCCAGGAGCTTGGCGTCGAAGCCGGACAGCGCCTCCACCTTGCCGTCCAGCGGCAGCAGCTGGCCCGCCTCGACCAGAGGCTGGAGCCCGCCGTACGCCCGCAGCTGGGCGACGTCGGGCCCGGCGGTGCCGGACAGGCCGGTGGCCAGGATGTTGTTGTACTCGGTGGCCTGGAACGGCTTGAACTCGACGTGGATCTTCGGGTGCGACTCCTCGAACTTGGCGAGGATCTTCTCATACGCCTTGACGTCCTCCACCCGCCACGACCACAGGCTCAGCGTGACCTTGTCACCGCCCGCCTTGCCGCCTTCCTCGGACGCGCCGCCCCCTGGTGCGCACGCCGCCAGCGCCACCGCGAGCACGCCGATCGCTCCCGCGATCCATCTTCTCTTCATGAGACTCCCTGTCGGCTCGTAGCCAGTTCGGCGAGCGCCATGCGTGTAGGTAAATGCCATGCAAGGTCATCGCGTTGTCTGAAAATTACTTACATCTGACAAGATCCGCAATGCCTTCTTCACGGAAGGTTCACGCGAACAGGTGGCGGGGTGAGAGCGTTCAGCCGCGGTGGCGGGTGAGGGCCTCGGACTCCCACAGGTCGCGGTAGTAACCCGGCACGGCGACGAGGTCGGCGTGCGTGCCGCGCTGGGTGACCCTGCCACTCTCCAGCACGACGATCTCGTCGACCTGTTCCAGCCCGCGCAGCCGGTGGGTGACCAGCAGCGTGGTGCGGCCCCGGGTGGCGTCCAGCAGGTCGGCCATCAGCAGGTCGGCCGTCTCCTCGTCCAGGGCCTCGGCCGGCTCGTCCAGCAGCAGCACCGGCGGGTCGTACAGCAGGGCCCGGGCCAGCGCGAGCCGCTGGAGCTGGCCGCCGGAGACGGTGCGGCCGTCCTCGCCGAGCACCGCGTCCCAGCCGGTGCGCTCGGTCCAGGCGTCCAGGCGCGCCCGCCGCACGGCCGCCTCGATGTCCTCGGTGGACGCCTGCGGCCCGGCCAGGCGCAGGTTGTCCCTGACCGTGGCCTGGAAGACGTACGGGTCCTGGGTGAGGCCCGTGATGAGCGCCCGCACGTCGTCGGAGGACAGGCGCCGCACGTCGATGCCGTCGAGCCGGATCGCGCCGGACTCGATCTCCACGGTCCGCATCAGCGCCGACAGCAGGGTGCTCTTGCCCGCGCCGCTCGGGCCGACCACCGCGACCCGGCGGCCGGGCGTCAGCGTCAGGCTCACGCCGTTCAGCGCGGGCTCGCGCCCGCCGTGGCGCACCACGAGGTCGTCGACCTCGACCGTCAGCGGCGGCTCGGGCGCGGGCGCCGGGTCCGCGGGCTCGCGCACCGCCGGGGGAGTGGCGGCGGTCTCCCTGAGCCTGCGCAGCGCCGCGACCACTCCCGCGAACCGCTCGCCCGCGGCCGCCAGCGGCAGCGCGGGCTCGAAGGCGACCAGCGTGGTCAGGGCGGCCACGGCGGTCGCGACCTGGTCGAGACCGGCGGCCTGGGCCGTCAGGACCACGGCCACGACGGTCAGCCCCTGCGTCAGCATGCCGACGCCGAGCGCGACGGCGTTGATCCGGGCCTGTCCCCGCTCAAGCCGGGACAGCCGCCCGTCGGCGTCCATCGCCGCCGACAGCGCCCGGTCACGCGCGCCGTACGCCGCGAGGTCGGCCGCCCCGTGGACCAGGTCGGCCACCCGGGCGGCCAGGTCGGCGCGGGCCGGGGCGATCCGCGCCGACCAGCGCCGCGCGGCGGCGGCCGTGCCCGCGGGCAGCAGCACCCCGGCGACGACCAGGCCGGCGGCGAGCACGAACGCGGCGACGGGCAGCAGGAAGCCCGCGATGACGACGGCGGCGACGCCGGTGATCAGCGCGGCGGCGGCCGGCAGCAGGCAGCGGACGAGCAGGTCCTGCACGGCGTCGGTGTCGTCCACCATGCGGCTGAGCAGGTCGGCCCCGCGCTGCGGCAGCGGCCCGGCCGGGATCAGCGCGCGGTAGAGACGCTCGCGGGTGCCCGCCTGGGCGCGCAGCGCGACGTCGTGCCCGGCGAGGCGCTCGCCGTACCGGAACACGCCGCGGGTGGTCGCGAACGCCCGCACGGCCACGATCGCGACCGACAGCGCCGCCAGGGGCGGCTGCTCGGCGGCCCGCGTGATCAGCCAGGCGGCCGACGCGATGAGCGCGACCCCCGCGAGGTCGGCCGCCGCCCCGGCGAGCGCGGCGAGCACGAGCCGCCGGCCCATGCCGGTGCCGGTGACCACCGACAGCGGTGAGGCCACCGTGGTCGTCTGCGTGGCCGTCTCCGTGGTCGTCTGCGTGGCCGTCTGTGCGGTCGTCCGCGCGCGGCTCATCGGGCCTCCCCGCCCTGCACCGGAACCGGCGGGGCGAGGACGCCGCCGTCGAGGCGGACCACCCGGTCGGCCAGGTCGATCATCGCCGGGCGGTGCGCGACGATGATCGCCGTACGGCCCTCGGCCAGCCTGCGCGTGGCCGCCACGATCGCCGCCTCGCTCCTGCCGTCGAGCCGCGCAGTGGGCTCGTCCAGCAGCAGCACCTGGGCGGCGGGGCGGCAGAAGGCCCTGGCCAGGGCGACCCGCTGACGCTGGCCCGCCGACAGGTTCGCGCCGCGCTCGCCGAGCGGGGTGTCGTAGCCCTGCGGCAGGGCGCCGGCGAACTCGGCCACCCGCGCCGCCTCGGCGGCGGCCCTGATCTCGTCGGGTCCGGCGGCCGAGCCGAGCGCGATGTTGTCGGCCACCGACGTCGCGAACAGGTGCGGGCGCTGCGGCACGAAGGCGAGCCGCCGCCGCCACTCGTCGAGGTCGAGGCCGGCCAGGTCCGTCCCGTCCGCCAGCACCCGCCCCTCGGACGGGGTCACGAACCCGAGCAGCAGGTGCAGCAGCGTGCTCTTGCCCGCGCCGCTCGGGCCCACGATCGCCACCCGCTCACCCGGCCGGATGACCAGCGAGACGCGGTCGAGCGCGGTCTCCTCGCGGCCCGGGTAGCGCACGGTGACGTCCTCCAGCCGGATCTCCGGCGGCCCGCCGGCCGGCGCGGCCCGCCCCGCGCTCCCTGCCTTCTCCGCGCTCCTCGCGCGTGGTGCCTTCCCCGTGCCCGTCGCGGCTCCGGCCGGCGCGGTCTCCTGCCCGGCCTCCTGCGGCGGGTTGATGACCGCGAACGCCTCGTCGGCGGCGGCGACGCCCTCCATGGCGGCGTGGAAGCGCGTGCCCATCGCGCGCAGCGGCAGGTACGCCTCCGGGGCCAGCAGCAGCACGAGCAGCGCCGTGCGCAGGTCGAGCGAGCCCGACAGCAGCCGCAGCCCCACGGGCACCGCGACCAGCGCCAGCGACAGCGACGCCACGAGTTCGAGCACCAGCGACGACAGGAACGCCACCCGCAGCGTGCGCATGGTCGCGGCGCGGTGGGCCTCGGCCACCTCGCGGATCACCGACGCCTGGTAGCGGGCCCGGCCGAAGGCCCGCAGCGTGGGCAGGCCGCGCACGACGTCGAGGAAGTGGCCGCCGAGGCGGGCCAGGGCGCGCCACTGCCGTTCCGTCACGGTCTTGGTGGTCCACCCGACCAGCGCCCCGAAGATCGGGATCAACGGCAGCGTGAGCACCACGATCACGGCGGTGGCCAGGTCGGCCACGAAGAGCCGGACCACGACCGCGATCGGCACGACCCCGGCCACGGCGACCGACGGCAGGTAACCCGTCAGGTAGGGATCGAGCGCGTCGAGTCCCCGGCCCGCGAGCGTCACCAGCTCACCCGACCGGTACGACGGCCCGAGACCCTCCACCCGGCCGAGGAGCAGCCGCCGCAGGGCCGACTTCAGCGCGGTGGCCGCGCGGCCCGCGAGCACTCCCTGCGCCCATCCGAGCAGCCCCCGGCAGGCGACGACGAGCGCCAGCGGGAGCAGCACGGCGACCGCGAACCGGCCGGACAGCACCCCGGCCAGCAGCTCCGCCTGCACGAGCACGAGCAGCCCGGCCACCACCGCCGCCGCCAGGCAGCAGGCGAGATGGGTGCGGACGCTCCGCTCCGCGCGGGCCAGCCGGAGGAGATCCTTGTGCAACGGTCCCCAATCAGAAGAACGTCGGCAGCGCGCCCCTGGAGAAGGTGCGCCACACCCATACTTGCGCGCCCACGAGGACGGGGGCGACCGGGACCACCATGACACTGAGCACAGTCAGTGTCTGATCCGGGGCGGCGTTGCCGAGCATGTGGGCGGCCGCGGCCGCCATGACCAGGACCGCGGGCGCGGCGGCGGCGCAGGCCGACAGCAGCAGCGCCCGCCCGCTCCGGCGCGGGCCGTCCTGCAGCCGCCAGGCGGCGAAGGTGCGGCCGTGCCAGGCGAGCAGCGCGAGCAGCGCCACACCTCCCGCGATGCCCGGCGCGTCGAGGGGCGAGGCGGGCAGGCCGCGCGCGACGGCCACGAGGATCGCGCCCCAGGTGAGCGCCAGCCCCGCCGAGCCCGCCCACAGCGCGCCGTCCCACGCCAGCCGCCAGGCGGCGCCGTCGGCCCTGCGGCGGAACCACAGCCCCGCGTCGCGCACGATCCAGGCCAGCAGCAGGGCGACGACGAGCGGATACAGGCGGCTCAGCGCCTGGCCCTCCAGCACCGGGAACGCGCCGAACAGCACGCCGGCGAGCGCGACCAGCCACACCTCGTTGGCGAGCACGAACGGCGCCATCGCGCCGACGAGGCGGTCCCGGCCGGCGGGGGAGCGGCCCAGCACGGGCAGCAGCACGCCGAGCCCGATGTCGAAGCCCTCCAGGGCGAAGTAGCCGGCCAGCAGGACGGCGAACGTCAGGAACCAGAAGATGTCCATGGGGAGCGTGTCCTCTACAGGGAGTGGGCGGGGACGGGCTCCGCGGCGACGGGAAGGTCCGCGGCGCCGAGCGCGACCCGTCCCGGCCCGCGCCGTACGGCACGGGCGATGAGGACGTAGTCGACGAGGGCGAGCAGCCCGAGCACGCCTGCGAACCCCGCGAAGGAGGCGGTGATGTCCGCCCGGGTCAGTCCGGGGGTCAGGGCGTCGGCCACGGAGAGCTTGCCGTACACGAGCCAGGGCTGGCGGCCCACCTCACGGACCATCCAGCCGGCGATCGCCGCGACGAACGGCAGCGGGGTCATGATCATGAGGAGCGGGTGCAGCCAGCGCCAGCGGGCCAGCAGGTCGCGGATGAGCAGCGGCGTCAGCACGAACATCACGGCGAACTGGACGAGCTGCCCGATGGTGATCATCAGCTCGAGCCCGGTGCCGGGGATCGCTCCGTCGAACTTGCCGGGCTGGACGTCGCCGACCGGCCCGAACTGGGCGTAGCCGAACCCGACCGTGAACAGCGACCCGATGAAGGCGGTCAGCACGCCGAGGCGAAGGGAGCGGGTGAAGAACTCCCGCTCGGAGGTGCGCCGGTACAGGTGGTAGGCGCTCGCGCCCATCACGACGAACCCGCCGGTCCACAGCCCGGCGCTCAGCACGTGGGGGAGCGAGAAGATGAGGGTCGGGTTGGTGAACAGCGCGCCGAAGTCGCGCAGCACGAGCCGTCCGCCCTCCTCGGCCGAGCCCACCGGGTGCTGCAGGAAGGAGTTGGCGACCATGATGAACAACGCCGAGGCGTACGCCGTGAGCGTCACCAGCCAGATGCAGGCCACGTGGAGCCCGCGCGGCAGCCGGTGCCAGCCGAAGATCCACAGGCCCAGGAACGTGGACTCCAGGAAGAAGGCCAGCAGCGTCTCCATGGCCAGCGGCGCGCCGAACACGTCGCCCGCGTAGTGCGAAAGCCCGCTCCAGCTCAGCCCGAACTGGAACTCCATCACGAGCCCGGTGACGATGCCGAGCGCGTAGTTGATCACATAGATCTGCCCCCAGAAGCGGGTCATCCGCTCGTGCAGGGGGTTCCCGCCGATGGCGTATCGGGTGTGCATGATCGCCACCAGCGGGGCCAGCCCGAGCGTGAGCACGACGAACAGGAAGTGGAGGCTTCCGGTCACGGCGAACTGCAGCCGGGCGAGGCCGACGACGTCCATGAGGTCTCTCCTTGGCGTTTCATACGTAGACTGTCTACATATAGACAGCCTACATATAGACTGGACGCGTGAAGAACCGGGATAGGCTGCGGGCGTGAACGCCGATGCGCTCCGGGGCCATATGGACGCCCTGCTGCTCTCCGTGCTGGAGCGCGAGCCGCTGCACGGCTACGCGATCATCGAGGCGCTGCGCGAGCGCAGCGGCGGCGAGCTCGACGTGCCGACGGGCACGGTCTACCCCGCGCTGCGCAGGCTGGAGCGGGCCGGGCTGCTCGCCGGCGAGTGGGCCTCCGACGGGGGGCGAAAGCGGCGGACCTACCGCCTCACCGAGGCCGGGCGCAAGGCGCTGGCGGGGGAGCGGTCGGCCTGGCGGTCGTTCACCACCGCGATAGGGAGCGTTCTCGATCCACTGGGCTGAGATTCGCCGAGCCGAGCGCGGAGACCGCCCTGGTGCAGCGCAGGCAGTGGGCCGCGCTGTACAACTGCCACACGCTGAGCGCGTCGCTGACCACGGTCACAGCCAGCCCGGGGAGGTAGTCGGCGAACCCCACAGGGCCGTGGGCGGCCGCCGCCAGCGTCAGGCCCAGCGCCCCGATCAGCGGCATCTGGATCCAGACGAACAACCCCAGCCACCGGGTGAGCCGTGCAGGACGGCGGATGTGCCGTGCCCCGCGGCCGAACGCGAGCAGCGCGAGGCCGCCGATCGCGCCCACGCTGAGCTGGAGCAGGTCCACCGTCCTGGCCAGCAGCCCGAACCACGCCGGTTTGATCTCGTCGACATGCGGGCTCCCGGGGAAGACCCGCCAGATGATCGCCCACATGAACGCGATGAGCGGCACGCTGAGGAACAGCAGCGCGGCCGTGCGGCGGCCCTGGCTCACCGTCAGCTCCCCCTGGAAGCCCGGCGCGACCTCGGGCACGGTCCCGAAGTCGTCGATCGCCAGCCGTTCCGCCTCGGCCCGGGGGAGCCCCTCGCCCTCGTACGCCTCGGCCGCGTCGAGCAGGCTGTCGCGCGCCTCGGTCAGCAGGTCGCGCTTGGCGCTGCCCGGGCCGCGCAGCGCATGACGCATCGACGCGACGTACTCGTCGATCGGACCCGCGTTCCCCATCGTCCCTCCCCGGTCTGCCGCAAGCGTACGGCCGGGGGACCCGGAGGCGCATCAGGGTGATCCCTGACCTGGGGGCCGAGGGGGGCCGATCTCGAGAGCGTGGAGCGGGCAACGAGACGGTCAGCGGGCGCCACCGGATCGGCAAAGGGCGGGAGCGGCACCGCTCCGGTTCGCAGATACCCTGTCCTCAGGTGAGACCCGGCCCCCCAAAACATGGCCCTGTCCCTTCTGGGGCGGGAGGAACAGGCGGTCTTTGTGGGTACAGGGATGCTCGTGGGCGGTGTCTTCTGACCGTTTCGCCGCGGCAACACCCTGTTAACCCTGGTCGGAGAGACTAAGAGCGGAGAGCGAGGCGGAACGTGAACCAGCCGAAGATCGTGGTGGGCATCAACGGGTCGATGGCGTCGCAGGCCGCACTGCGGTGGGCCGCCGCCGAGGGTTCGCTGCGCGGCGCGCGGGTCGAAGCGGTGTACGCCTGGGAGTGGACGGGCGGGCTGCACGCCCACTACGCGCCGATCGCGAGCCGCACCTCACGGGAGGACGAGCACAGGACCGCCCTCGACGTCGCCGCCCAGGCCGTCGTGGAACTCGGCGAGCGGCACGTCGAGCCGGTCGTCGTCGAGGGCTCGCCGGCCCAGGTCCTGCTGCGCGCGACCGAGGGCGCCGACCTGCTGGTGCTGGGCGCGCACGAGGCCGAGTCAGAGCCTTACCCCGTGCTCAACCCGGTCGTCTCCGCCTGCCTGCTGCGGGCCAGGTGCCCGGTCGTCGTCGTGCTGCCCGGCATGGAGCACGACCGCCGTCCCGGAGTGCTCGCCGGCAGCCGGTCCTGACCTGACCTCCGCCGGGGGCCGGATGTCCTCCCGGTCTCGGGACTTTCCGCCCTGCCGGACCGTACGGCCCGGGCGGAGCATGAGGGCATGGACCCCAACAGCCCAGCCGGCGGCCCGGCAACCGACCCGGGCATCGTCGTCGGGTACGACGGCTCCGACTTCGCCATGCAGGCGCTCGACTGGGCGATGGACGAGGCCGAGTTAAGGGACTCGCCCATCACCGTCTGCCACGCCTGGCAGTCGCCGTACGGCGCGGGCGACGAGGAGGCGCGCAAGTCGCTGCACCACGCGGCCGAGCACGTGCTGTGGCACGGCGCGGAATGCGCCCGGCAGTGCACGAGCGGCGTCCGCGTGCGGGAGGACCTGTTCGAGGGCCCGCCCGCCGAGCGGCTCGTCGCGCTGTCGGAGACGGCCGACCTCGTCGTCGTGGGATCGCGCGGCCTGAGCGGCGCGGCCCGCCGCGTGATGGGGTCGGTCGCGGGGCACGTCGCGACGAACGCCCGCTGCCCGGTGATCGTGGTCCGCGGCCCGGGATCGCTGCCGCATCGCAGGCACCCCGGCCCCATCGTCGTCGGCGTCGGCGGCGGCGACGACCACGTCCTCGCCTTCGCCTACCGCGAGGCCGCCCTGCGCGGGCTGTCGCTGATCGCGGTGCACGCCTGGCGCTACCCGGCCGCCGCCTGGAGTGCGGGCATGGCGCCCATGGTGATGTCCGACGTCCCCGGCAGGGAGGCCGTCGAGGCCCTGGAACGGGCCGTGGAGCCCTGGCGGGCGCGGTATCCGGACGTGCACACCATGATCCAGCCCGTCGAGGGGCCCGTGCTCGACGTGCTGGCCGACGCCTCACCCGGTGCGACCATGCTGGTCGTCGGCGCGACCCGCGCCCGCGGGGTGCTCGGCAGGCTCGGGACGGTCACCAGGCCGCTGATCGACGCGGTCACCTGCCCGGTCGCCGTCGTCCACTGCTGACCGGGGGGACCGATCCGGATGGGACCGATCCATCCCGGATCGCGACGCGCAAGGGCAGCACGCCTACGTTTGCGACGCCAGGCAATCGGCAAATTCATACAAGTTTGTGTTAAAGACACTTATTGGTCCTGGTGTCGCGGTGGTCTACCCCTAAAGTCCGGGACATGCGTGCTCTCTCCCGGGCCTTTCCCGATGACCACCCCGGTGGCCGTGATACGAGACGTGGCGCGAGACGCGGCGTGGTCGCCGCGCTCGCGGCCGCCGGTCTCCTGACCGCCGGCATCACGGTCGCGTCGCCGGCGCCCGCCTCGGCCGAGCCGGGCGCCGTGGTGATCAGCCAGGTGTACGGAGGCGGCGGCAACGCCGGCGCCCCCTACACCAACGACTACGTCGAACTGTTCAACCGCGGCACCGCCGCGATCTCACTGGACGGCTGGTCCCTCCAGTACACGAGTGCCACAGGGACCGGCCAGTTCGGCTCCCAGAAGCAGGACCTGTCGGGCTCGCTCGCCCCCGGTCAGTATCACCTGGTCCAGCTTTCCGCCGGATCGACGCCGAGCGGTACGCTGCCGTCCGCCGACACCGTCGGCACTCTCAGCCTGAGCGCCACGGCCGGCAAGGTCGCCCTGGTCCGCTCGACCACCGGCCTCGCCTGCAACGGCGGCTCCTCGCCCTGCACACCCGAGCAGACCGCGCAGATCGCCGACCTCGTCGGATACGGCACGGCCAACTACTTCGAGGGCACGGCGGCGGCCCCGGGCCTGAGCAACTCCACCGCCGCGGTGCGCGCCGGCGGTGGCTGCGCGGACACCGACGACAACGCCGCGGACTTCGCCGCGGGCACGCCCGCGCCGCGCAATACCGCGACGCCTCCGGCTCCCTGCGGCGCCGCCTCCCCGTCGCCGTCCGCGACCCCCTCCGCGTCGCCCTCCGCCTCGCCGACACCGTCGCCCACGCCCAGCACGGACCCGTGCGACGTGCCGGCGAACCGGCAGATCGCCGAGGTCCAGGGCAGCGGCGCCGCCTCCCCGCTCGCAGGGCAGACCGTACGGGTCGAGGGCGTGGTGACCGGCGACTTCCAGGCCACGAACCAGCTCAGCGGGTTCTACTTCCAGGACCCGACGCCCGACGCCGACCCGGCCACCTCCGACGGCCTGTTCGCGTTCGCCCGGGCGACCCTGAAGGACGTCAAGGTCGGTGACCGCGTGCTCGTCACCGGCCGGGTCACCGAGTTCAACGGGCTCACCGAACTGTCCCCGGTCACCGCGGTGGACGTGTGCGGCACCGGGACGATCACGCCGAAGGCCTACGACCTGCCGCGGGCCGACGGCGCCACCTTCGAGCCGTACGAGAACGTGCTCGTCACGTTCCCCGAGCCGCTGACCGTGACCGACCACTACAACCTCGGCCGCTACGGCGAGGTGACGGTCTCCGCCGGCGGCAGGCTCTTCCAGCCGACCGACCGGCCCGGCGTGAACGCCGCGCTCGACGCCCGCAGGTCGCTGCTGATCGACGACGGCTCCAACACCGAGAACCCCGCCACCATCCCGTACACGACGCCGCAGGTCGTCCGGCTGGGCGACACCGCCGTGGACGTGACCGGCGTGCTGACCTACGGCTTCGGGGAGTACCTGCTGGAGCCCACCAAGCAGGTCGCCTTCCTGCGCACCAACCCGCGGCTGCCCGCGCCCCTTCCCGTGGGCGGCAACGTCCGCGTGGCCAGCCTCAACACGCTCAACTGGTTCACGACGCTCGGCTCGCGCGGCGCGAACACCGCCGAGGAGCAGCAGCGGCAGCTCAAGAAGATCGTCGCCACGCTCAAGGGCCTCAACGCCGACGTCGTCGGGCTCATGGAGGTCGAGAACAACGGCCAGACCGCCGTCAACGCGCTGGTCGACGCCCTGAACGCCGAGGTGGGCGCGGGCACGTACGCCGCCCTGACCCACCCCTACCCGGGCACCGACGCCATCCACGTCGCCGCGATCTACAAGCCGGCGAAGCTGACCCCCGTCGGGGAGACGCGGTCCTCGGCCGATCCCGTCTTCCGGCGGCCGCCGCTGATCCAGACCTTCCGCCGGGCGGGCGGCGGCCAGCCGTTCACGCTGCTCGTCAACCACTTCAAGTCCAAGGGCTGTGACGAGGAGGCCACCGGCGGCGACACCGACCAGGGCGACGGGCAGAGCTGCTACAACGCCGAGCGCGTGCGGCAGGCCAAGGCCGTGCTCGGTCTCATCGACTCGATGGACCTGCCGAACCCGCTGGTGATCGGCGACCTCAACGCGTACGGCGAGGAGGACCCGATCCACACCCTGGAGACGGGCGGCCTGACCAGCCTGTCCAAGCGGTTCGTCCCCGCGGCCCAGCGCTACAGCTACCTGTTCGACGGGCTGTCGGGCGAGCTCGACCACGCGATGGCCGGCAAGCAGCTGGTCAAGCGGGTGACCGGGGCGACCATCTGGCACGTCAACGCCGACGAGCCGCGCATCCTCGACTACAACCTGGAGTACAACCCGCCGAGCCTCTACCGGCCCGACGCGTTCCGCTCCTCCGACCACGACCCGCTGCTGATCGGGCTGAATCTGCCCGGCGGCAAGGGCTGACGACCCGCACGCGAAGGGGCCCCCGGCGACGGGGGCCCCTTTCCGTTCCGCGTTCCTATTTCGCGTTGGGATCGACGAAGTCCCGCTTGGTCTCCGGCGGCTCGCCCGGCTTGCCGCCGAGCCGCGGGTAGCGCAGGTCGAAGACGGGCCGCTCGGAGCGGATCGGCGGGATGGACACGAAGTTGTGGCGTGGCGGCGGGCACGACGTCGTCCACTCCAGCGAGTTGGCGTGCCCCCACGGGTCGTTGACCCTGACCTTCTCCCCGTGCCGTACGGTCCACCAGATGTTGTAGAGGAACGGCAGGGTGGACAGCCCGAGCAGGAACGCCCCCACGCTCGACACCTGGTGCATCCACGTGAAGCCGTCGCCGGCCGCGTAGTCGCCGTACCGCCGCGGCATTCCCTGCGCGCCGAGCCAGTGCTGGATGAGGAACGTCATGTGGAAGCCGATGAACAGCATCCAGAAGTGGATCTTCCCGAGCGGCTCGTTCAGCATCCGGCCGGTCAGCTTCGGCCACCAGAAGTAGAAGCCGGAGAACATCGCGAAGACCACCGTGCCGAACACCACGTAGTGGAAGTGGGCGACCACGAAATAGGTGTCGGTCACGTGGAAGTCCAGCGGCGGCGACGCCAGGATCACCCCGGTCAGCCCGCCGAGCAGGAACGTCACGAGGAAGCCCACGGCCCACAGCATCGGCGTCTCGAAGGTGAGATGGCCCCGCCACATCGTGCCTGTCCAGTTGAAGAACTTCACCCCCGTGGGCACGGCGATCAGGAACGTCATCAGCGAGAAGAACGGCAGCAGCACGTTCCCGGTGGCGAACATGTGGTGCGCCCACACGGTGACCGACAGCGCGGTGATCGCGATCGTCGCGCCGACCATCCCGACGTACCCGAACAGCGGCTTACGGCTGAAGACCGGGATCACCTCGGTGACGATGCCGAAGAACGGCAGCGCGATGATGTAGACCTCCGGATGGCCGAAGAACCAGAACAGGTGCTGCCACAGAAGCGGGCCGCCGGTCTGCGGGTCGTAGATGTGCGTGCCGACCTTCCGGTCGAGTTCCAGCGCCAGCAGCGCGGCGGCGAGCACCGGGAAGGCCAGCAGCACGAGGATCGAGGTGAAGAAGACGTTCCACGTGAAGATCGGCATCCGGAACATCGTCATGCCCGGGGCGCGCATGCACATGATCGTCGTGATGAAGTTGACCGAGCCGAGGATCGTCCCGACGCCGGACAGCGCCAGGCCCATCACCCACAGGTCCCCGCCGAGCTGCGGGGTGAAATCCGCGCGCGCCAGCGGAGTGTAGGCCGTCCAGCCGAACGTCGGCGCCCCGCCCCCGAAGTACGACCCGAGGACCATCAGGCCGCCGAAGAGGAACAGCCAGTAGCTCGCCATGTTCAGCCTCGGGAACGCCACGTCCGGAGCGCCGATCTGCAGCGGCATGATCGCGTTGGCGAACCCGGCGAACAACGGCGTCGCGAAGAACAGCAGCATGATGGTGCCGTGCAGCGTGAACAGCTGGTTGTACTGCTGCAGCGTGACGAACTGCATGCCGGGCTCGAAGAGCTCCGCCCGGATGACCATCGCCTGCAGGCCGCCGACCAGGAAGAAGAAGAACGTGGTGACCAGGTAGAGGTTGCCGATCACCTTGTGGTCCGTGCTCGACAACCATGAGGCGATCCGGGCGCCTGTGCCCTTCTGGCCCGTCAAGTCGGTCGGCCGTACGGCATGAGTCGTCATCCGGGTGCTCCTTCTAGGTCAAGGAGGTCTCCTGCCCAACCACACGAGGCTCATCGCGAAATGGAATGCTGGGATTGTCCGGCTGGTTATGCCCGCTGAAGAACGAGCGAAAGGAGTCGCCCATGGCGACCATCGAGGTAACCGAGAAGAACTTCAACGACATCGCCGACAACGGCATCGTACTGCTCGATTTCTGGGCATCCTGGTGCGGCCCCTGCCGGTCCTTCGCGCCGATCTTCGAAAAGGCGTCCGAGGAGCACAAGGACATCACCTTCGGCAAGATCGACACCGAGGCGCAGCCGGCCCTGTCGGAGGGATTCGAGATCACCGCGATTCCGACGATCATGGCGATCCGCGACGGCATCGTGGTGTTCGCCCAGCCGGGCGCCCTTCCCGCGCCGGCGCTCGAGGACCTGATCGGGCAGTTGCGCGCGCTCGACATGGACGCCATCCGCGCCCAGATCGAGGCGGAGGCCAAGAACTCCTGAGGCCCCGGGCCGCGCCCGGAAACGGAAACCGCCGTCACCCCGTCCGAGTGATCGGAGGGCGACGGCGGATTCAGAAGGGCGGTACAGGCCCGGTGCGGGTCAGCTCGCCCGGTACAGCTCCGCGACGCGGAAGGCGAGGTCGAGCGACTGACCGCGGTTGAGGCGGGGGTCGCACGCGGTCTCGTACCGCAGCGCCAGGTCCTCCTCCACGATGGCGTGCCCGCCGCCCACGCACTCGGTCACGTCGTCGCCGGTGAACTCGATGTGGATGCCGCCGGGGTGGGTGCCGAGCGCGTGGTGCACCTCGAAGAAGCCCGCGACCTCGTCGAGCACGTCGTCGAGGCGGCGGGTCTTGTGGCCGCTCGGCGCCTCGAAGGTGTTGCCGTGCATCGGGTCGCAGATCCAGGCCACGGTGGCGCCGCTCGCGTTGACCTTCTCCACCAGCGTCGGCAGCGCGTCGCGGACCTTGCCCGCGCCCATGCGGGCGATGAACGTGAGCCGTCCGGGCTCGTTGTCCGGGTTGAGCTTGTCGATCAGCGCGATGGCCTCTTCGGGCGTGGTGGTCGGGCCGAGCTTCACGCCGATCGGGTTGCGGATGCGGCTGAAGAACTCGACGTGCGCCCCGTCGAGCTGCCGGGTGCGCTCGCCGATCCACACCATGTGCGCCGACACGTCGTACGGCAGGCCCGTACGCGAGTCGATCCGGGTGAGCGCCCGGTCGTAGTCGAGGATCAGGGCCTCGTGGGAGGAGTAGAACTCGACGGTGTGGAACTCCTCGGGGTCGGCCCCGCAGGCCCGCATGAACGAGAGCGCCTGGTCGATCTCCCGCGCGAGCTGCTCGTAGCGCCGCCCCGCCGGGGACTCCGCGACGAAGTCCTGGTTCCACGCGTGGACCTGGCGCAGGTCGGCGTAGCCGCCCTTGGTGAAGGCCCGCGCGAGGTTCAGCGTGACGGCGGAGGAGTGGTAGGCACGCAGCAGCCGGCTCGGGTCGGGACGGCGGGCCTCGGCGGTGAAGTCGAAGCCGTTGACCATGTCGCCCCGGTAGGCCGGGAGCTCGACGCCGTCGCGGGTCTCCGTGGGCTTGGACCGCGGCTTGGCGAACTGCCCGGCGAGCCTGCCGATCTTCACGACCGGCACGCGGCCGGCGTAGGTCAGCACG
Organism: Microbispora sp. KK1-11; assembly: GCF_006874435.1. Classification (NCBI taxonomy): domain Bacteria; kingdom Bacillati; phylum Actinomycetota; class Actinomycetes; order Streptosporangiales; family Streptosporangiaceae; genus Microbispora; species Microbispora sp. KK1-11. The sequence goes on from NZ_VIRJ01000015.1 coordinate 101,788, forward strand.
ATCGCCATCTGCAGCAGCGTCTTGAGCTTGTTGCGCACGTTCTCGGCCGTCGCGCCCGCGAAGGTCTCGGCGCAGTCGCCGCCCTGCAGGACGAACGCCTCGCCGCGCGCCACGGCGGCCATGCGGTCCTTGAGCTGGTCGCACTCGCCGGCGAACACCAGCGGGGGCAGGGACGCCAGCTCCGCGACGACCTTGTCCAGCTCGCCGCGGTCGGGCCAGTCCGGCTGCTGGGCCGCGGGCAGGTCACGCCAGGTGTCCAGGGCGCGCGGGGTGTCCGGGCCGCTCACGGGGTCGAGGTTCGTTGCGCTCACGGATACCAAGGTTATTGCACCATGTCCCGTGTGGGCCCCTTCCTGTCCATTTGCTGAGATCTTTTTTCTCGCAGCGGAAGACGTACGTGCTCGGGCAGCACGCCGAGCCCGATGAACCTGGGCACCAGCGAGCGCACCAGCGGCACGCGGGTGAGGGCGGGGACCTGCGCCACGGGACCGGCGAGCGCCGGCCGGATGAGGCGGTCCTGCACCAGCCGCTGCGCGGTCTGCACGACGGCCGTGGGGACCTTCCTGCGGCGCTGCACTCTGGCGAGCGCCGCGGCTGGGGCCCGGCCGCGCAGCAGGGCGGGCCCGACGATGTTGGCGGCCGCGACCGCGTCCTGCACCGCGAGGTTGATCCCGACGCCGAAGACCGGCGACATCGCGTGGGCCGCGTCGCCGATCAGCAGCAGCCCGGGCAGGTGCCAGCGGGTGAGCCGGTTCAGTTCGACGCTGAGCACGCCGGTCTCGTCGAAGCCGCGCAGCTCGGAGGTCCTGCCGCCGAGGAAGGGCAGCAGCCGTTCCACCTCGCGGCGCAGCGCCTCGACGCCCTTCGCCTCGAGCGCGGCGAAGCCGCCCTTCGGGATGAGGTAGGCGAGCTGCCAGTACGTCTCCCTGTTGATGGCGACCATGAGCCGGCCGGCCGACGCCCGCAGGAACGGCTGCTCGGGATCGCCCTCCGCCCGCGGCAGCCGGAACCAGACGACGTCCATCGGCGCGCCGAACCGTCTCGGCGCCAGCCCGGCCGCCCGCCGCACGTCGGAGTGCCGGCCGTCGGCGGCGACCGTGAGCACGGCCCGTATCTCGTGCTCCTCGCCCCCCTCGTCGCGGTAGCGCACCCCGCGGATCGCGCCGTCGCGCCGTACGAGATCGACGACCGTGGCGTTCATCAGGAGGTGGAAGTTGGGATACGCGCCCGCCTCGCGGGTGAGGAGGTCGAGGAAGTCCCACTGCGGGACGAAGGCGATGTACTGGTACTTCCCGGGCAGCCGGCGCAGGTCGGCGATGGGCACCTGGCCGTCGTCGGTCCGCATGGACATCGTGTACGCCTTACGGTGCGGCAGCCGGTGGAACGCCTCGGCCAGGCCGATCTCGTCCAGGACCTGGAGGGTCGAGGGATGGATGGTGTCACCGCGGAAGTCGCGCAGGAAGTCCGCGTGCTTCTCCAGCAGTGTGACGTCGACGCCCGCGCGGGCCAGAAGCAGCGCGAGCATGGCCCCCGCGGGCCCGCCGCCCGCGATCACACATGTCGTCTCCATAATTCATCACCCGCTGAAATTATCTCACGCGGAGGGCCCGGCCGCCAGACGTGGGCCTACCGGAGCGCGCGCGGGACCGCTATTTTGTGATCAATGAAGTCGGCCTTCTGGAGTCCGCTGTGAGTGCTCGTGTCAGTCACCTGCCCCGTGTCGCGGCCGGGGCGATGGTCCTGTCCCTTGTGGCGTCGCTGACCGTCGGAGCGCCCGCGGCCCTCGCCGCGACCGGCGACTCCGAGCCGCACACCGGCAACGGGTGCGGCTCGCAGTCCCTCACGCTGGACGCGTGACCTCAGACGTGCGCGTGGTTCCGGGACCCCGCGCGCAGCACGTCCAGGCAGGCGACCAGTGACCGCGTGGTGATGTCCCTGGTGGGGGCGTAGGCCTCCTCCGGGTACTGCCGCGGGCCGTCCTCCACCAGCATGATCAGGTAGAGGTAGACCCGGTAGAGGGCCATCCGGACGCGGGCGGCGTGGTCCAGCGCCAGCGGGCCGGCCTCCTGCCGGTAGCCCGCGAGCATCGGATCGTCCTCGCGCAGCTCACCGAAGAGGGTGGGGGTGATGAAGTCGGCGAGCGGGTCGCCCCAGAACGCCCTCTCGTGGTCGATGAGCGCCTGGACGCGCTTGTCGCCGTTCAGGAACACGTTGCCCGGCCACATGTCGAAGTGCACCAGCGACGGGGCGGTGATCTGGTCGAGGACGTGTGCGTTCATGTGGACGAGCCCGACGATCTCCACGATCGTCGCGGGGAGCGGGGTGTTGTAGTAGACCGCGTCGTCCAGCAGGGCGCCGACCATCACGAGGAACGCCTCCCGCCAGGTCCGGCCGGTCAGCCCGGCGTACGGGTAGCCGAAGACGCCCGTGCCCGGGATGGCGTGCAGGCGGGCGAGGTGGCGGCCCAGTTCGAACCGCAGCGCGCTCTCCTCCGCGGGGCTGAGCGCCGTACGGTTCCACGGCACCCCGTCCAGCGCGGACAGGATGAGGTAGTCACCGCCCAGCAGCGGGTCGTCGAACGACGCCTTGAGCAGGTCGGGCATCGGCAGCCCCACGGGCTGGGCGAGTTGGTAGACCATCGCCTCGGTGCGCAGCAGGTGACGCTCGTAGGCCAGCAACCTCAGGTCGGGCGGCGGCCCGAGCTTGAGCACCACCTGACGTCCGTCGTCGAGGCCGAGCAGCCAGACGGCGTTCGCGAAGCCGTCGGTGAGCTCCTCCGCGGAGGTCACCCCGCAGCCCAGGGCGTCGCGGGTGACCTCGTCGAGCTGGGCGGGGGACAACCGCCTCTTCGTCTTGCTGTCCATTCACCCTTCCAATGACGCAGTGGCGACCGCGATGGTCCACGTGGCCTCGTGCTTGTCCCCCGGCTGCAGAACGATCAGATCGGTGCCCGAGTTGAACGCGTCGGGCGGGCAGGTCATCGGCTCCACGGCCAGCCCCCGGTGGCCGAGCCCCGTGCCGGTGCAGATCTGGACCCACGGCATCACCGCCGGGTCCCAGGTGAGCTCCACCCCGCCCTCGGGCCCGAGCACACGCACGCGCCCCTCCGTCACGCCCGTGAAGGCGTGGTCGACCGCGGTGTCCCCGATCACGCGCGGCGTCCTGAAGTCGTACGGCGTTTCCGCGACCTCCACCAGGTCGGTGGGGGCGAGCAGGTCGTCGGTGAGCAGCACCCGCCCGGCCGGCAGGCCGAGCTCGTAGGCGGTGACGTCGGGCCCGGCCAGCAGCCACGGGTGCGGCCCGCAGCCGTACGGCGCCGCCGTCTCGCCCACGTTCTGCGCCGTCAGCGTGGTCGACAGGCCCTCCTCGGACACCGAGTGCCGCACCTCCAGGGCGATCCTGTGCGGGTAGCCCTCGGTGGGCTCCACGACGTGCGTCAGCCGTACGTGGCCGTGGTGGTCCTCGACCGACAGCAGCTCCGCGCACTTCCAGTCGAGCTCGGCGACGAGGCCGTGCAGGGCGTGGCCGCGGTCGGGCTCGTTCACCGGCAGGTGGCGGCGCTGCCCCTCGAAGACGTACGTGCCGCCGACCACGCGGTTCGGCCACGGGGCCAGGACGGTGCCGCTGTAGTAGGGGACCGGCCCGCCTTCCGGCCAGCTCGCCACCAGATCGCGGCCCTCGTGGGACAGCGCCCGGAGCGCGCCGCCCCGCTCGCTGATCGTGGCCTGGTATCCGCCGCCGGCAATCGTGTAATCGGGCACGGGGGAGTCCTCTCGCTGACGCGACGTCAAGAAGCGGGTCATCTGACGGTATGCAGGGACTTTATCCCAGCTCATCGCCCTTGATCCAAGCGGGGTGGGAGGATAGTGGGAGCGCTCCCACTTCGGGTAAAGCTAAGTCTTTTCGGCGGAAGCGTCAACTTATTCTCGGGATTATCGCGTAGATCGGTATAACGGCACCGATTTGCCGCAGACCGCTACTCGCGTGCACGTGCATGGGCGACCGCCCACCATTTCGCGCTGAAATTTTCAGCAGCTCCGGGCAGCCGTCATCGCACCGCCGCGCGCCCTCGGTCCGGACACGCGAATACGCGCGGCCGGGTATTGACCGTGCCGCGGGAATGGCGGGGGGAAAGGCGCCGGGAGAAAGCCCGGGACGGCGGCGGGAAGCCGCCGGCCCGGTGTGCGGCCCGGTGTGCGGCGGCCCGGTGTGCGGCGGCCCGGTGTGCGGCGGCCCGGTGTGTGGCGCGGAACCGCCTCGTCCACCGGGCCGGCTCGCCGGGCCTGTTGCCGAGTCCTGTCAGCGGGCCCCGCGCATCGGGCCCCGCTCATCGACCGTGCGGGCCCGCACGGGTGTCAGCGCAGCTCGCCGCTCTTCACGACGTCCCGGTACCAGAACGCGCTGTCCTTGGGAGTGCGCTGCTGCGTCGTGTAGTCCACGTACACGATGCCGAACCGCTGGCTGTACCCCTCGGCCCACTCGAAGTTGTCGAGCAGCGACCACACGTGGTAGCCCTCGACCTGCGCGCCGGCCTCCATGGCGCGGTGCATCGCGCCCAGGTGGCCGCGCAGGTACGCGATCCGCCGCTCGTCGCGGACGCGGCCGTCGGCGTCGATCCCGTCCACGGTGGCCAGGCCGTTCTCGGTGATGACCATCGGCACGCCGGGGTAGTCCCGCTGCACGCGGACGAGGATGTCGTGGAGGCCCTCGGGGTAGATCTCCAGCCACTCGGCCTGGGCCCGCTCGTGCCGGAAGACCCGCTCGCCCTTGCCGTCCACGAAGACCGGGGTGTAGTACTGCACGCCGAGGACGTCGATGGGCTCGCTGATGACGCCGAGGTCCCCGTCGAGGATGTGGTCGGCCATCGGGCCGCGCTCGGAGATCCAGCGCAGCGTGTCCTCGGGGTAGCGGCCCTTGAAGACGGGGTCGAGGTAGAGCCGGTTCTCCAGCCCGTCCTGGTGGTGGGCCGCCTCGCGCGCCTCAGGCGTGTCGTCGGCCGCGTAGGTGGGGTGCAGGTTGAGCGCCGGCCCGATGCGGCGTCCGGGGTGCCGCTCGTGCAGCACCCTGGAGGCGAGGCCGTGGGCGAGCAGCAGGTGGTGGCAGGCGACGAACGCGCGCGCGTCGTCCTTGAAGCCCGGTGCGTGGCTGCCGAAGCGGTATCCGCAGTCGACCACGGTCTTGGGCTCGTTGATCGTCAGCCAGTCCCTGATCTCCAGGGCGTCGAAGCAGATCTCGGCGTACTCGGCGAAGCGCTCGGCCGTGTCCCGGTTCTCCCAGCCCCCTCGGTCCTGCAGCTCCTGCGGCAGGTCCCAGTGGAAGAGCGTGGCCATCGGCCGGATGTCGCGTTCGGCCAGCCCGTCCACGAGCCGGCGGTAGAAGTCGAGGCCCTTCTGGTTGGGCTTGCCCGAGCCGGTCGGCTGGATCCGCGGCCAGGCGATGGAGAAGCGGTAGCTGCCCAGGCCCAGATCGGCGATCAGGTCCAGGTCCTCGCTGTAGCGGTGGTAGTGGTCGGCGGCATGCTCCCCGCTGTCGCCGTCGCGTACGTTGCCGGGGACCGCGCAGAACGTGTCCCACACCGAGGGCCCGCGGCCGTCCTCCGTGGTCGCGCCCTCGATCTGGTACGCCGCGGTGGCCGCGCCCCAGACGAAGTCGGCCGGAAACCGTGCGGGTGAGTTCATGGCTTCATCCATTCTCGGTGAGGAAACGCGCGGGTGATTCGAGCGCCGTGCGGAGTTCGCCGAGGAACTCCGCGGCATCGCGACCGTTGATGAAACGGTGGTCGTATGCGAGGCCTAGTGTGGCGGTCCTGCGTACGGCGAAGCCCGAACCGTCTTGGACGACCTCGGAACGCGGCGCGGTCAGCGACAGCGCGCACGTCTGGCCGGGGAAGACGATCGGGACGGCGAACACGATGCCGTCGTGCGTGTGCAGGGTGAGCGTGATGGCGCCCCCCTGGAGGTCGCGTTCCCGGAACGACCCGGTGAGCGCGGTCTTGCGGAAGCCGACCAGGTCGCCGGCGATCTCGGCGAGCGGCCGGTTGCCGGCGTCGCGGACGACCGGGATGAACAGCCCGCGGCCCACGTCGACCGTCACGCCCACGTCGGCGGTGGCGGCCCTTCTCGCCCGCGGGCCGGGGCCCCGCGTGTCCGGCTCCGCGAAGAACATCGGGAAGCGGTCGAGCAGCCCCCCGGCCGCCTTCACCACCATCTCGGGCAGGCCGACCAGGGTGCGCAGCCGTCGGGTGAGGTCGCGGGCGAGCGACAGGACCTCGGTCACGTCGACGTTCATCGCCGTGAAGGCGGCCGGGATCTCGCGGAGGGACCGCTCGACGACCTCGGCCGTCCGCTGCTGCGCCCGCGACAGCGTGATCCACTGCGCGTCGTCGTCCCCGGCCGGTGCGGCCGCCGACGGGGCGTCGCCGGTGACGGCGGCGGGGGAGGGCGGCGTCTGTCCGCCGAGCAGTTCCTCGACGTCGGTCCGCCTGATCACCTTGCGGCCGAGGGCGTACACCCGCTCCATGGCGATGCCGTGCGCCTCGATCAGTTCGCGTGCCGGCGCCGTGACGACCACGCCGGAGGCGTCGCCGGGCGGCGCCGGGGTCTCCGGCCTGCCCGGGCTCTCGTCCGCGGCCTCCTGCGCGGCCTTCTGGGCGGCCTCCCGCTCGGGCTCGCCCGCGGTCTCCCCCGCGGCCTCGTCCGCGCTCCCGAGCAGGCGGGCGATCACCTGCCCAGGCTCGCACTCGGCGCCCTCGGCGAGTAGCCGCCGCAGGACGCCGTCCGCCGGGGCCTCGACCTCCTCGGTCGCCTTCGACGTCTCCAGCAGCACGATCGGATCGCCGTCCCGCACCGCCTGCCCGTCCTCGGCCAGCCACTCGACCAGGACGTACGACGTGTCGTTGTTGTTGAGCTTGGGCACCCGGAAGTCGGTCACGACAGCGCCTCCCTCACCGCGGCCCGGATGCTGTCGGCCTGCACGAGCACCTCGCGTTCCAGATGGGGGGCGGCGGGGATCACCGCGTCCGCCGAGTTTATTAGCGTGATCGGGCGGCGCAGGCGGCCCCACAGGCGCGGGTAGAGCGCCGTGGCCACCTCGGCCGCCCAGGTGCCGCCCTCGGTTCCGTCGTCCACGACGCAGACGTGCGGCGCGTCCTCCAGCCTCGGCAGATGGGGCACGGGGTAGAGCTGGGCGGGCACCAGCAGCTCGCAGACCAGGTCGTCCTCCAGGAGCAGCGCCCGCATCGCGTCGAGCGTCCGGTGGACGAGCCCGCCGTGGGTGACCAGCGTGCAGTCGGGGCGGCCCGCGCCGTCGAGGTACACCCGCGCCACGTCGTCCACCAGCTCGAACCGGAACAGGTCGTCCGTGCGGTACATCTGCCGCGTGTACAGGACCTTGTCCTCGAAGAACAGGCAGGGCTGCTCGAGCCCGAACATCCGGGCGAACAGCTCGCCCGCGTCGTGGAACGGCGTCATCTCGAACAGGGACAGCCCCGGCACGCCGATGAAGTGCTTCTGCGGGTTCTGGCTGTGGGTCGGGCCGTAGCCGCGGTTGCCGCCCGTGGGGCAGCGCACCACGAGCGGCACCGGCACGGGCCTGCCGTACATGGAGGTGGACTTGGCGGCGAAGTTCGTGATCTGGTCGAACGCCAGCGCCACGAAGTCGGCGAACATGATCTCGACGATGGCCTTGTCGCCGGCCAGGGCCAGCCCGGCCCCGACCCCGGCGATCGCGCCCTCGCTCAGCGGCGTGGACCTCACACGGGAGCCGAACCGGCCGGACAGTCCCCGGGTGACCTTGAACGCGCCGCCATAGGGATCGCTGACGTCCTCGCCGAGCAGGTGGACCGAGGGGTCGGACTCCATGAGATCGTGCAGCGCCTGGTTGAGGTGCTCGGAGACCCTGGTCACGCCGCTCCCCCCGGCCGGGAGTGGGGCCGGGCGGAGACCTCGGCGACCACGCGTTCGACGAGCTCCCGCTGCTCCCGGTCGATCCGGGCGAACCGCTCGGGATCGGCCTCGGCGTGCCGGTCGTACCAGTCGGCCTCCCGGACCCGGCGGATCTCCTCCGGAGAGCGGGTGTCGTCGCCCTTGCTGTGCGGTCCGAGGCGGTGCGTGGCGAACTCGACGACCAGCGGGGACGGCTCGGCCCGCACGGCGTCGAGCAGCGGGGCGAGGGCCTCCCTGATCTCGCCGACGTCGGTGGACGTGACGTGGTGGTGGCGGACGCCGAAGGCCGCCGCGCGGGCGGCGATCGTGCCGGCCATCTGCGCGGACGTGGGGGTCGACTGGGCGATGCCGTTGTGCTCGACCACGACGAGCAGCGGCACCCGCCAGAGGGAGGCCATGTTCAGCGCTTCGTAGACGGCGCCCTCGCCCCAGGTGCCGTCTCCGATGTACGCGCAGGCCAGCGCTCCCGTGCCGGCGAGTTTCAGGCCCACTCCGGTCGCCACGGGCAGGCTCTCGCCCTGCACGCCGGTGGACAGGAAACGCCGGTGGTAGATGTGCTGGCTGCCGCCGACGCCCCCGCACAGGGCGCCCTCCCGTCCCATGATCTCGGCGAGCAGGCCGTGCGGGTCGGGATGGCGGGCGAGGAAGTGGCCGTGGCCCCGGTGGTTGCTGAACACGAAGTCGTCGTCGCGGAGCAGGGCCGACAGCGCGACCGGGATGTACTCCTGCCCGAGGCAGGTATGGGTGGTGCCGCTCAGCACGCCCTGTTCGAACAGGCGGAGCAGGGCGCGTTCGAAATGCCGGATGAGGAGGAGTGAGCGGAGGTCCCCGTCGTTGAGGGCATGCCGCGGGCTCCGGGGCGGTGCAGCGGTGACGATCACAGGTGGTCCGCTCCTGGTGCGTCTCTGGTCGAGGGCGCGCTCGACGCCGCCGGGCCCCGCTGCCAGGGACAGGAGCACCACAGCATCCATGGCAGGAGCACCAGCATCCATTGACAGGAGCGCCCTGGCTGGGAGCGCTCCCACGGAGGGTAGGTGCGGTAAGGGGCCCTGTCAATCCCTGGCCATACGGCGAATTTGGGAGATTACGACCGCATTGTCCGTGATCTGCGGCAATATCCTCACATTCCCCGCCTTGGGGCTAATAACGGACAGAAACTTCCATGACACTTGACGAACGAAAGCCGTCATCCCTAGCCTCCACTGCCGTGGGAGCGTTCCCACTACCGCGTCCGAAATGGGGGTTACCGGCGCGAGCGGCAGTGTATTCCGTGCCGCGCCAGGCACCAGGCAGGAAGCTCACCGGCGGTGATTCCGCCGCCGGATCGTTGGTCGTCCGCGTCTTCGCATCGAATCGCCGGCGTACCGGGCGCAGAGCGCACAGAGGAATGCCATGTTCTTAATGCAAATTTCAACCGAGGTGCCGGCGTCGTGACCCGGACCGGCCTCTCACCGGCCAAGCAGGCGCTGCTGGCGCAGCGGCTCAGGGCCGGGAAAGCCGCGAGGGTCACCGTGCCGCCGCGGCCGGTCGGCACCCACCCGCCGCTTTCGCACGCGCAGGAGCGCCTGTGGTTCCTGGAGCAGTACGCCCCGGGCACCACCGCCTACACCGTCGCCTTCGCCGTCCGGCTGGACGGCGGTGAGATCGACGACGCGGCCCTGGAGCGCGCCCTCGTCGAGGTGGCCCGCCGCCACGAGAGCCTGCGCACCCGGTTCGTCACCACCGACGACGGGACGCCGGAGATCGTGCTGGACGACGAGCCCCTGGTGGAGCTGCGGCTGGTCGAGCTGCGGCTGTCGGACGACCCCTCCACTGCGCGGGAGGGCGTGCAGGAGGAGCTGAACCGGCCGTTCGACCTCGCGACCGGCCCGCTGCTGCGGCTGCTCCTCGTCCGGCTCGGCGCCCGCGAGCACGTGCTGCTCCTGACCATGCATCACGCCGTCACCGACGGCTGGTCGTGCGACATCGTGATGGAGGAGCTGCTCGCCCTGCACGAGGCGTACCGGACCGGGACCGACGCCGGTCTCGCCGCCCCGCCCGTGCAGTACGGCGACTACGCGCTGTGGGAACGCGGGCGGACCCACGAGGACGACATCCGTTACTGGCGGGAGCGGCTGGCCGGGCTGCCGCCGCTCGAGCTGCCGACCGACCTGCCGCGCCCGCCGGAGCAGGGTTCGGCGGGGGCCGCCCACGGTGTCGCGCTGGACCGTGAGCTGGTGGACGCGCTCACGGCGCTGGGTGGGGCGAACGGCGCGACGCTGTACATGACCCTGCTCGCCGCCTACCAGGTGCTGCTCGCGCGCTACTCCGGCCAGGACGACTTCGCGGTGGGATCGCCCGTGTCGGGGCGTGACCTGCCGGAGCTGGAGCGGGTCGTCGGCCTCTTCATCAACTCGCTGCCGATGCGGGCCGACCTGTCCGGCGACCCGACCTTCACCGAGCTGCTCGGCCGGGTGCGCGAGACGGCGCTGGACGCCTACGCGCACCAGGAACTGCCCTTCGACCGGCTGGTCGGCGAGCTCGGCGTCGAGCGCGACGTGAGCAGGTCGCCGGTGTTCCAGGTGATGTTCGCGCTGCAGAACTACCGGTCGGCCCCGCTGCGCACCCAGGGCCTGACCATGTCGGCGTACCCGTTCGAGGTGACCGCCAGCCGGTTCGACCTCGCGCTCTACCTGATGGACCAGGGCGACGGCCTGCGCGGCAACATCACCTACCGCACCGAGCTGTTCCGGCCGGCCACGATCGCGCGCCTGGCCGAGTGCTTCGAGAACCTGCTCAGGTCGATCGTCGCCGACCCCCACGCCCGGGTGTCCGACCTGGAGCTGCTCCCGGCGGCCGAGCGCGACCGCGTGCTCGGGTTCGCGGGAGCGTCCGCCGAGGCTGAGACTCCCGTCGACGCGTTCGGCGGGGCGACGGCGCTGCATGAGGTGATCGCCGCGCAGGCGGCCCGCACTCCGTCCGCGACCGCCGTCGCCTGCGGCGGCGACACCCTCACGTACGCCGAGCTGGACGCCGCGGCCGACCGGCTCGCCCGGCGGCTGCGCGGGCTCGGCGTGCGGCGCGACGACCGCGTGGCGATCTGCCTGGAGCAGTCCACCGGGCTCGCGGTCGCGGTGCTCGGCGTGCTCAAGGCGGGCGCGGCCTACCTGCCGCTCGACCCGGAGCACCCGCGCGGCCGGCTCGAGTACGTCCTGGCCGACGCCGCGGCGTCGATCGTCGTGACCAGCCCGGGCCTGCGCGACCGGCTGCCGGACGAGATCACCGTCGTGCACCTCGACGACGACGCGCCGGAGCCCGGCGACCTCTGGGAGCCCGCGGCGCCGGGCGACCTGGCGTACGTGATCTACACCTCCGGCACCACCGGGCGGCCCAAGGGCGTCGCGGTGCAGCACCACGAGGTCATGGTCTACCTCGCCGGGGTGCGCGAGCGGCTGGACGTGGAGCCCGGCTCGTCCTTCGCCCTGCTCCAGTCCCTCGCCTTCGACTTCGGCGTCACGGTCTTCTACCTGTGCCTCATGACCGGCGGCACCCTGCACCTGGTGCCCTCGCGCACCGCGGGTCCCGAGCTGGCGGAGATCTTCCGGCGGACCGGGATCGACTACCTCAAGATCACGCCGTCACATCTGGCCGCGCTGCTCGCCGACGCCGGGCCGGACGACCTGCTGCCCAGGAAACTGCTGCTGCTGGGCGGCGAGGCGGCCCCGCGCGGCTGGGCGGCCGAGCTGGCGGCGATGGGCCGCTGCCGGGTCGTCAACCACTACGGGCCGACCGAGGCCACCGTGGGCGTGACCACCTACGACGTCGCCCGGCTGCCCGCTCCCGACGGCCCGGCCGAGGCGAGCGTGAGCCTGCCGATCGGCTCGCCGCTGCCCGGGGCGCGGGCGTACGTGCTGGACGAGCGGTTGCGGCCGGTGCCCGCGGGAGTGCCGGGGGAGATCTACCTCGGCGGCGACCGGCTGGCCCGCGGCTACCTGAACCGTCCCGGCCTGACCGCCGACCGGTTCCTCCCCGACCCGTACGGCCCGCCGGGGTCGCGCATGTACCGCACCGGCGACCTCGGCCGGTGGTCCGACGCGGGCGACCTGGAGTTCCTCGGCCGCCGTGACCTTCAGGTGAAGATCCGCGGCTACCGGGTCGAGCTCGGCGAGGTCGAGTCGGTGCTGGGCGACCATCCGGACGTCGCCCAGGCCGTGGTCGAGCCGCGCGGCGAGCAGCTCGTCGCCTACCTCGTCCCCGTCGCAGGGAACGCGGAAAACGCGGCGGACGGCGCGCGACCGGATACCGCGGCGGTGCGCGCGTGGCTGGCCGACCGGCTGCCCGCGTACATGATCCCCTCGCGGTACGCCTGGCTGGACGAGCTGCCGCTCAAGTCGCACGGCAAGGTGGACCGCTCGCGGCTGCCCGAGCCGGAGGCCGACGTGGCGGCGGCCGAATACCTCGCCCCGGCGCCCGGCGCCGAGGAGGACGTGGCCCGCGTCTGGGCGGAGGTGCTGGACGTCGAGCGCGTGGGGGCGCTCGACGACTTCTTCGCCCTGGGCGGCCACTCGCTGCTGGCGATGCGGGTCATCGCCCGGCTGCGCAAGGCGCATCCGGACCGGCAGATCACGGTGCTCGACGTGTTCAAGCACCGCACCGTCCGCGAGCTGGCCCGGCTTCTCACCGCCGAGGGGGACGTGCCGCGCTCCCTGCTGCACCGGCTCACCCCCGCCAGGGCCGCCACCACCACCCTGGTGTGCGTGCCGTACGGCGGGGGCAGCGCGGTCGTCTACCAGCCGCTCGCGGACGCGCTGCCGGACGACTGGGCGCTCTACTCGGTCGCCGTGCCCGGTCACGAGCTGGGCGAACAGGCCCGGCCGTTCGACGAGGTCGTGCTCGACTGCGTGGCCGAGATCTCCGAGATCATGGGCAGGAACGGCGGCTCGCTCGTGCTGTACGGCCACTGCGGCCTCGGCGTCATGCTGTCCGCGGAGATCGCCCGGCGGCTGGAGGCGGACGGTCGCACGGTGGACGCGCTGTACCTCGGCGGCGTGTTCCCCTTCGCCCGCCCGGGTCGCGGCCTGAACTGGCTCGGGGCCTTCTTCGACCGCCTCACCAGCGACCAGCAGCGGGTCAACGCCCTGACCGCGGCCGGGCTCGACGTGGAGGACCTCGGCCGGGAACAGGTCAAACTGATCGTGCACAACCGCCGCGAAGGCACCCGCGCCGCCGAGCGGTACTTCACGCGGATCTTCGAGGAGGGCGGCGGCCCGGCGCTGCGCGCGCCGGTGATCTCCGTGGTCGGCGAACGCGACCCGGCGGCCGAGTTCTACCAGGAACGTTACAAAGAGTGGCACTGCCTGTCAGACGAGACGGCGTGCGTCGTCCTCGACGAGGCTGGGCACTTCTTCCTGCGGTACCGCAACGAGGAGCTGGCCGAGATCGTCACCGGCACCCACGCCGCCCTCGCCTCCGGGCGTACGGAGGGGATGGAACGGGACGAGGGCCGCACCTGGTGGCTGCAGGGCGTCTCGCACCGGTCCGCCGCGACCGGGGCCGAGGTGGGCGCGGTCGAGGTGGGCGCGGTCGAGGTGGGTGCGGCCGAGGCCGAGGTGAGCGGGGCGCAGGACGACCCGGACGGCGCGGCGGGCACACAGGTGCGCGTCGGCCCCCCGCCCAGCATGCGGCGCTTCCTCCTCGTCGCGGCCGGACAGCTCGTCTCGATCACCGGCTCCGCGCTGACCGAGTTCGCCATTCCGCTGTGGATCTACCTGACCACCGGTTCGCTCGCCAGGTTCGCGCTGTTCTCCGTGCTCGGCCTGCTGCCCGGCATGCTCGTCGCCCCGCTGGCCGGAGCCATCGTCGACCGGTTCGACCGGCGCAAGGTCATGATCGCCGGGGACGCGGCGGCCGGCGGCACCCAGCTCGTGCTGGGACTGCTGCTGTGGACCGGCAACCTGCAGGTCTGGCACATCTATCCGCTGCTGGTCTGCCTGTCCGTCGCGCTCACCTTCCAACGGCTCGCGTACGGCTCGGCCATCCCCCAGCTCGTGCCGAAACGGTTCCTCGGGCACGCCAACGGCGTCGTCCAGATGGCCACCGGCACCGCGCAGCTCATCGTGCCGCTGATCGCGGTCGGGCTGATGGCGGCGATCGGGCTGGAGGGCATCCTCGTCATCGACGTGGCCAGCTACGTTGTCGCCACGCTCACCGTCGCGTTGATCCGCTTCCCGGCGACGATGGCCTGGAAGCGGCGGGAGAGCGTGCTCGCCGAGATGATGGGCGGCATCCGCCACTCCTGGGGCAACCGGGGCTTCCGCGCGATGCTGTTCTACTTCGCGGTGCTGAACATCTTCCTGTCCCCGCTGTTCATGATGATCTCGCCGCTGGTGCTGTCGTTCGGGTCGCTGGCCGAGGTCGGACGGGTGTCGTTCGCGGGCGGGCTCGGCGCCTTCCTCGGCGGCCTGGCCATGGCCGCCTGGGGCGGTCCGCGCCGCCGGCGGTTGTACGGCGTGCTGCTGTCCACGCTCGCCCTGTCGGTGTTCTGCCTGCTGACCGGGCTGCGCCAGGACCTGTTCCTGATCGCCGTCGGCGCGTTCGGCATGTCGCTGTGCCTCACCCTGCTGAACGGCGTCTACGCGACGATCATCCAGGTCAAGGTGCCGCAGCGGTTCCACGGCCGGGTCATCGCGCTGAACACGCTGATCGCCTGGTCCACCCTGCCGATCGGGTTCGGCCTGGTCGCGCCGTACGGCGCGCAGGTCTTCGAGCCGCTGCTCGCCCCGGACGGGCCGCTCGCCGGCACGGCGGGCGCGGGGCTCGGCACCGGTCCCGGCCGAGGGATCGGCTTCATGTACGCCTGCTTCGCGGTGGCGATCGCCGTCATCGCGCTGGTCGCGCTGCGGGTCCGGGTGCTGCGCCGGTTCGACACCGACGTGCCCGACGCCCTGCCGGACGACGTCGTCGGCTACCAGGCCCTGACCGAACGCATCGCGGCCGCCCGTACGGAGACACGGCCAGCCGCGCGGGCGGACACACGGGAGGACACACGGGCGGCCCGCGAACCCGAGAAGGAGCACGCATGACGGGGACGACGGGGACGACGAGGACGCGGGGGACACGGGGGACGCCCGGGCTCACCGTGCCGGAGCTGCTGCGGCTGCGCGCGGGGCAGGAACCGGACGGCGTCGCGATGATCGTGGAGGGGCACGGGACGCTCACCTTCGCCGAGTGGGACCGCAGGTCGGCGGCGCTCGCCGCCGGGCTGGCGGGCCGGGGCGTCGCCCCGGGCGACCGGGTGGCGCTGCACTTCGGCAGCCGCGACTGGATCGACTTCGCCGTGGCGTTCTTCGGGGTGCTCAAGGCGGGCGCGGTGGCCGTGCCGATGTCGGACCGGCTGGCGCCGGCCGAGCTGCGCTACATGATCGAGCACTGCGCGGCGTCGGCGGTGCTGCTCGGCCGGGACCTCGCGGCGCCGTCGGGGGCGGGGCCCGGGGACAGGGCCGTGGAGCCGTGGACCGCGACCCCGGCGGAGCTGGAAGCCGGCTTCGGTGCGGAGACGGCGCAGGAAGGACCGCGGGTGCGGCCCGGCGACCTGGCGCAGATCCTCTACACCTCCGGCACGACCGGGCGGCCCAAGGGGGTCGGCGCGAGCCACGCCAACCTGGCCTACGGGTGCGTCACGCAGCCCAAGCACCGCAGGTTCGCCCACTCGCGCCACCTGCTGCACGCCTTCCCGATCGGCACCAACGCCGGCCAGACCATGCTGATCAACGCGCTGGACGCCCGGCCGACCGTGCTGACCCCGGCGAGGTTCACACCCGGCAGGTTCGCCCGGTTGATCGAGACCTACCGCCCCGGCACCGTGTTCCTGGTGCCCTCGATGGCGATCGAGCTGCTCGACGCCGGGCTGCACGAGCGGCACGACATGTCCAGCGTGGTGCTGCTGGGATCGGCGGCGGCCGCGCTTCCTCCCGCCGTGTCGGAACGTCTGTCGGTGGCCTTCCCGAACGCGACCGTGACGAACTACTACACGTCAACCGAGGCCGCCCCCGCCCAGACGATCATGATTTACGACCGGACGCGGCCGGCCGCGCTGGGACGGCCCGCGTTCGGCGGCTCGCTGCGCATCACCGACGAGGAGGGCGACCCGCTCCCGCCCGGGGAGACCGGCGAGGTGTGGATGCGCTCGCCCACCGCCACCCGGTCCTACTACGGCGACGCCGAGGCCAGCGCCCGGTCGTTCCGCGACGGCTGGGTGCGCATGGGCGACGTCGGATACGTGGACGCCGACGGCTACCTCTACCTCGTCGACCGGGAGAGCGACGTGGTCAAGAGCGGTGCGTTCAAGGTGTCCACGCTCCAGGTGGAGGCCGCGCTTCACGAGCACCCGGGGATCGCCGAGGCGGCCGTGTTCGGGCTCCCGCACCCGGTGCTGGGCTCCGTGCTGGGCGCCGCGATCGTGCCCAGGTCGCCGGGACAGCCGGAAGGCCCGGGGTTGTCGGAGAGCGAGGTGCGTGCCTTCCTGATGGACCGGCTGGCCTGGCACGAGCTGCCCGAACGGGTCCTCGTGGTCGACAGCCTGCCCAGGAACCAGTCAGGCAAGGTCATCAAGAAGGAGCTGCCCGCGCTGCTGGGCGCCTCCGTGATCAGCACGACGGAAGGCAAGTGAGATGTCAGCGACACTCATCGACGAGGGGGAGCAGGCGTCCCTCGCACAGCACGGCATGTGGATAACGGAGCAGATGGGCTGCGGGGGCCGGGTGTACCACATGCCGCTGGCCATCCGGTTCGACGGCCCCCTCGACGTGGACCGGCTGCTGGCCGCCTGCCACGACGTGGTCCGCGCGCATCCCCAGCTGGCCGCGGCCCTGGCGGAGCGGGACGGCGTGGTGCGCCTGGTGCCCGCCGCCGTGCCGCCGCCGATCGGGTTCGAGGACGCCACCGGGTTCGGGGACGCAGGGCGTGAGCCCGGCGAGCTGGTCGACCGCGAGACGTCGCTCGCCCTGGACCTGGGGACCGGGCCGACCGCCCGGTTCACGGTGTTCCGGCTCGCGCCGGAGCGGCACCTGCTCGTCTTCGTCGCCCACCACGCCGTCTTCGACGGCATGTCGAAGGACGTCCTGGTGCGCGGCCTGGCCGCGGCCTACGCCGGGCTGCCGTCGCCGGCCCTTCCCCTGACCTACGGCGAGGCCGTCGAGCGGGAGAACGCCCGGGTGGCCGAACTGCTCGGCGACGCCGCCGAGTTCTGGCGCGGCCGCTGGCAGGACCGGCAGGACCTGCGGCTGCCCGGGCTGTCCGGGGTCTCGACCCGCGCCGCGGAGGGCGACGCGGTCGACTTCGCGCTTCCCGCCGATCTCGCCGTCGCCGCGGACAAGATGGGCGTCACCCGGTTCGAGCTGGTGCTCGCCGCCGTGCACACCCTGCTCGCGGCGTACGGCAACGAGGACGCGGCGGTGGCCGTCGACCTGTCGACCAGGACCGAGGAGACGCGGGGCCACATCGGCCTGTTCGTGAACGAGCTGCCGGTGCCGGCCCCGGCACCGGGCGGGACGTTCGCCGAGTTCGCCCACTCCGTACGCGAGGAGTTGCGGGCCACGTACCGGTTCCGGGAGGTGCCGCTCGCGCGTGCGGTCGGCGGCGTGAGCCCGCGCACCGCGCTGACGCCGGTGTCGGTCAGCTACCGCAGGCGTGACGGGAGCGCGCCGGAGTTCCCCGGCGTCGAGGCGTCGGTGGACTGGATGTCGTTCAACCACGCGGTGCGCGGCACGCTGCACCTGCAGGTGGTGGACGCGCCGGACGGCGTCGCGGCCCGGCTGCAGTTCAACCCGCTCGTCCTGGACCGTGCGGGCTGCGAGACCGTCGCCGAGCACCTGCTCGCCCTGCTGCGGGCGCTGGTCGCCGCTCCGGACGCCGACGTGGCCGACCTGCCGCTTCCGTCCCCGGCCGCGCCTCTCGCCCGGGCCGAGGAGCCGACCCCCTCGGCACGGGCCGGCGAGGCGGACGCCGTGCCGTACCTCGCGGAGGTGGGCGAGATCTGGCGCGAGGTGCTGGGCATGCCGGAGATCGGTCCGGACGAGGACCTGTTCGACCTCGGCGGGCACTCGCTGTCGATCACTCAGATCATCGCGAAGGTGCGCGAGCGGATGGACGTGGAGCTGTCCTTCGACGTGTTCTTCGACGAGCCGACGATCACCGGGATCGCGGCGGAGGTCGCCCGCCTGCGGGAGGAGGCATGCTGAGGGAGCGCGTGGCCGAGCTGGTGTCGAAGGCGAGCGGCGGCGACCTGACCGTCGCCGACGTCCTGGCGGCGGACTGCAGCCTGCCCGCGCTCGGCCTCACCTCGATCGCCTACCTCCGGCTGATCGACCTGCTGGAGACCGAGTTCGACTGCGACGTCGACCTGGACGGCGGCCACCTCGACACGCTCGACGGCCTGGTCGAGCACATCGCGGGGCAGCGGAAGTGACCGCGAGCCCGCCTGCGCAGGTCACCGGTCTCACGGCGCTGCCGCCGCGCACCGTGGAGTTCCGCGGCGCACGGGGCGGGCAGGCCGCGCTGACCTGGGGCCAGCAGGGGATCTGGCGCTCCACGCAGTGGCTGGACGACGGCGACCCCTACTTCAACCTGGCCTGGACCCTGCCGGTGACCGGCGCGGCCGGCCTGGACGCCGTGCTGCGCGCCGTGGGCCGTCTCGTCGAGCGGCACGAGACGCTGCGCACGGCGTTCGTACGGGACGGGGAGGGCACCGGGGGCGACGGGGAGGGCACCGGGGTCGACACGGTCCAGCGGGTGAGCCGGGAGGGCCGGCTCACGGTCGGCGTGTACGAGGCGGCGGCCAAGCCGATGAGCGCGGCCAAGGCGCTGGCCGCCGAGCTGGCCGCGACCGGGTTCGACTACGCGGCCGAGCTGCCGATCAGGTGCGCGGTGGTCTGCCAGAAGGGCCGGCCGCGCGCGCTGGCGCTCGCGTTGTCCCATCTCGCGCTCGACGGCTGGTCGCTGAACATGGTGGCCGCGGAGTGGCCGCGGCTGGTCGCGGGGGAGGACCTGCCCGACCCGGGCTGGCAGCCGCTCGACCAGGCGGCCCTTGAGGGGGCGGACCCGCCGCCCGGGGGTCAGGCGCTGCGGCACTGGCGGACCGGTCTGGCGTCCGCCCCGCGTTCGATGTTCGACTTCCCGGCGAGGGAACCCGAGGAGCCGCGCTTCGTCCGGCACGGGATGGACTCCCCGGCGGCGGCCGTCGCCGCCGAGGCGCTCGCCGCCCGGCACGGCGTCACGACCTCCAGCGTGCTCACGGTCGCGAGCGCCGCGCTGCTGGCCGCCGTCACCGGGCACCCCACGGCGGCGCTGCAGCTCATCGTGTCGAACCGGCACCACCCGGGGATGGAGGCGATGGCCGGGCCCGCCGCCCAGGACGGGTTGTGCGTCATCGAGCTGGGGGCAGGCACGTTCGCCGACGCGCTGCGGCACGGGCACCGCAGGACCATGGCGACCTACCGGAACGGGCACTACGATCCCGCGCTCGTGCTGGCCGCGTGGGAGGCGCAGGCGTGGGACCGCGGCGCCGACATCGACCTGGACGCGTTCTTCAACGACGTCAGGCAGGCGGGCCGCTGGCAGGGCCTGCCGCCTGTCGATCCCGGGGACGCCGCGGCGCTGGCCGCACTGCGGGACCGGACCAGGACGTTCTTCGTCGGCGCCTACTCGAAGGTCAAGGCGAGGATCTTCTTCGCCACCGGCCCGGCCCCGTCCACCTGCGAGTTCTACGTGCTGGTGGACACGGCCTTCCTGCCCGGAGACGTCGCCGGGCGGATGCTCGCCGGCCTGGAGGAGCTGCTGGTCCGTGCGGTCTCCGAGGAGGT
Organism: Microbispora sp. KK1-11; assembly: GCF_006874435.1. Classification (NCBI taxonomy): domain Bacteria; kingdom Bacillati; phylum Actinomycetota; class Actinomycetes; order Streptosporangiales; family Streptosporangiaceae; genus Microbispora; species Microbispora sp. KK1-11. The sequence goes on from NZ_VIRJ01000015.1 coordinate 121,568, forward strand.
GCCGCTGGACCAGGTCGCGAAGGTGGCGGGCCTGGACCCGGTGCCGCGGCCCGCCGGGTGGACGGCCATCGGCCACGACTGGGTGGATGTGCCGGAGACCGAGGCGCTGCTGCGCCGGGTGTGCGGGACCGACCTGGCCGCGGTCGTGGTGGAGGAACCAGGAGACGACGCCGGAGACGCGGCCGCTGCCCGGCTCACCGGGTATCTCGTCGCGCGTCCCGGGCTGGACACTCCCGAGGCCGTCCACACCGCCGTGATGCGCGCCGCGGCCGGCCGCACCGACGTGCTCGCCCCCCACCACTACGTGCTGTGCACGGCGCCGCCGACCGGCCCCGCCGGCTGGCCCGCCTGTCCGCGCCTGATCGAGGGCGGTGGCCGGGCCCCGTCTTCCGCAATGACCGTCTTGGGAAGGTGACATGACCGACTCCCCGATGCTCGTGGTCGTCAACGACGAGGAGCAGTACTCCGTATGGTGGAGCGACCGCGAGCCGCCCGCAGGGTGGCGGGCCACCGGCTTCGCGGGCACGCGGCAGGAATGCCTGGACCACATCGAGACGGTGTGGACCGACATGAGGCCCCTGAGCGCACGCGATCCGGAGACGCTGAGCGTGCGTGACCCGGCAACGCTGAGCGCCCTGGACAGATGACCACCGCGGAGCGCCGCGCCGCGCTGATCGAGAAGCTGGCCGGCCTGCCCCCCGAGCGCCGGGCGGCGCTGCTGCGCTCCCTCGGGGGCGCGCCGCGGGATCCCGGCGGCCAGGAGTGGCCGCTGTCGCCGGGGCAGGAGCGCCTGTGGTTCCTCAGCCGCTTCGACCCCGGCGACACCAGTTACAACACGCCCTGGTGCATGCGGCTGCGCGGGCCGCTCGACGTGGACGCGCTGACCGCGGCGTTCACCCGGATCGTGGAGCGGCACGAGGTGCTGCGGACCCGCTTCCGGCTGCGCAGGGACGCCCCCGTGCAGGTCGTGCTGCCGCCGGGACCGGTGCCGCTGGAGAAGATCGCGCTCTCCGGCGAGGCGGACCTCGACCGGGCGCTGAAGGAGTTCGTCGAGCGCCCGTTCGACCTGGAGAACGGGCCTCCTCTGCGGGCCGGGCTGGCCGAGCCGGGCGAGGACGACGCGGTCGTGTGCATCGTCCTGCACCACATCGTGATGGACGGCTGGTCGCTCGACGTGCTCCTGCGCGAGCTCACCGAGTGCTACGCCGCCGGGCGCGAGGGACGTGAGCCCGAACTGCCGGAGCTGCCCACGCAGTATCCCCGCTTCGCCGTACAGGAGAGACAGCGGGACCACACGCAGGGCCTGGAGCACTGGACGCGCCGCCTGGCCGGCGCCCCCGCGCTGGACCTTCCGGCCGACCACCCCCGGCCGGACCGCTGGTCGGGGCGCGGCGGACGCGAGCCCCTGCTGCTGCCGCCGGAGGAGATCACGCCGCTGGAGAAGGTGGCCAGGAAGCGGCGCTGCACGTCCTTCATGGCCCTGGTCGCCGCCTACCAGGCGACCCTCGCCCTGGCGTCGGGACAGACGGACTTCTGCGTCGGCGTGCCGGTGGCCGGCCGGCCCCGCAGCGAGCTGGCGCCGCTGATCGGCTACTTCGGCAACACGATGGTGCTGCGCGCCGACGTGTCCGGCGACCCGTCGTTCCACGAGCTGCTGGACCGCGTGCGGGAGGCGACCCTGGCCGGGATGCGGCACGCGGAGGTGCCGTTCGAGCACGTCCTGGCCGCGCTGCGCGTCCCCCGCGACATCAGCAGGCCGCCGCTGTGCCAGGCCATGTTCAATCTGCACAACCTGCCCAAGGACGACCTGCTGGGGACCCGGATGGCCGACCTCGACCGGGAGGTCTACACGGTCCCGCCGAGTCACACCAAGTCGGAGGTCTCGATGGACCTGTGGCGGGGCCCGGAGGGGCTGGGCGGCGTCCTCGACTACAGCAGCGATCTGTTCACGCCCGCGACCGCGCGCCGCCTCGTCGGCGGTTTCGCCGAGGTCGTACGGCGGGCCGGGGCCGACCCGGACGTCCCGCTGTCGGCGCTGAGCGGCGCGTTCGCGAGCGTTTTCCCGAAGTGAAAGGTGCATGAGAGTGAGTGACGCGGTGAGCGGCGTGACCAGCCCTGATACGGCGCTCGCGCTGATCCGCCGGTGGCGTGACGCGAGCCCCGACGCGGTCGCGGTGAGCGGCGCCGGCGGCGTGCTGACATACCGGGAGCTGCACGACAGGGTCGACCGGCTGGCGGCGCTGCTGCGCGCCCGCGGAGTCGGCCCGGAGGTCCCGGTGGGCCTGTGCCTGGAGCGCTGCCCCGGCATGGTCGTCGCCCTGCTCGCCGTGTGGCGGGCCGGCGGCGCCTACGTGCCGCTCGACCCGGGATTCCCCGAGGACCGGCTCCGGTTCATGCGGGAGGACGCGGGCATCCGGCTGGTGCTGGCCGGCCAGGGCGTCGAGTCCCGGCTGCTCGACGGCGTCCCCGACGTCGTCGAGCTGGCGCAGGACGGCGTTCCCGTCGCGGGCTGGGCGCCCGGCAGCGGTGACGGCGACGGGCCGGCCGACGGCTCGGCCGACGGCGCCGTGGGCGATTTGGCCTACCTCATGTACACCTCGGGTTCCACCGGCAGGCCCAAGGGGGTCGCCGTGCCGCACGGCGCGGTGGTCAACCTGCTGGAGTCCTTCGCCTCCCTGCTGGAGCTCACCCCGCGCGACGCCTGGCTGGCGGTCACCACGCTGTCGTTCGACATCTCGGTGCTCGAGCTCCTCCTGCCGCTGGCCTGCGGCGCCCGCGTGGTGGTCGCGTCCGGGCACGAGACGGCGGACGGCCGCGCCCTGCGGTCGCGCGCCGTGGCCGAGGCCGTCACGATCATGCAGGCGACCCCGGCGAGCTGGCGCATCCTGCTCGAATCCGGCGGGGTCCCCGAGAACGTCGCGACCCGGCTGTGCGGGGGCGAGGCGCTGCCCCGCGACCTCGCCGACGCCCTCCTCGACGGCGGCGCCCGGCTCTGGAACGTGTACGGCCCGACGGAGACGACGGTCTGGTCGACGGCCGGGCGGGTAGCCCCGTCTCCGGCCCCCGTGGACCTGGGCGAGCCCATCGGCAACACGACGGTGCACATCCTCGGCCCCGACGGGCGTCCCGTGCCGCCCGGCGAGGCCGGTGAGCTGCACATCGGCGGCGCGGGCCTGGCCAGGGGATACCGCGGCATGCCGGGACAGACGGCGGCCAGGTTCCTGCCCGACCCGTTCTCCGAAGTGCCGGGGGCCCGCCTGTACGCCACGGGCGACCTCGCCAGGGTCGAGAACGGCAGGCTCCGCTACCTGGGCCGGGCCGACCAGCAGGTGAAGGTGCGCGGGTTCCGGATCGAGCTCGGCGAGATCGAGAGCGTGCTGCGGGCCGCGCCTGAGGTGGCCGGCGCCGCCGTCGGCGTCTGCGACGGTCCCGACGGGCTGCCGCGTCTGGTCGCCTACGTCGTACGCGCGGCCGGGGAGCCCGGGGAGCCCGAGGAGGCGGACCTGTGGCCGTCCCTGCGTGACCGGCTGCGCCGCGACGTGCCCGAGTACATGGTGCCCGCCCACCTCGTGGTGCTGGACGCCCTGCCGCTCACCCCCAACGGCAAGCTCGACCGCAAGGCCCTGCCCGTGCCCGAGTGGACCCGGGCGCGGAGCCGGCCGTACCGGCCTCCGTCCACCCCGCTGGAGGAGGACCTCGCGGCGATGTGGGGGGAGGTGCTGGGCATCGCGGAGCCGGTCGGCGTCGACGACGACTTCTTCGAGCTCGGCGGGCACTCGCTGACCGCCACCCAGATCATCGCCAGGATCCAGGCGCGCTTCGCGATCAACGTGCCGATCGTGGTGCTGTTCGAGAACCCCACGGTGGCCGACCTGGCGGCGGCGATGGACCGGCTGGACGACGACGACCTGGACCTCGCGGAGATCGCCGCGCTCCGCGACGAGCTCGACGGCCTCAGCGCCGAGGACCTGGCGGCCGTGCTCGACGAGATGGCGTCGGACGCATGAGGGCGCCCCTGTCGCCGGGCCAGGAACGGCTCTGGCTCCTGCAGAGGCTGAATCCCCGCGACGCCTCCTACACCATGTACACCGTCCGCAGGCTGCGCGGGCCCCTCGACACCGGCACCCTCGAACAGGCCCTCGCCGACGTCGTGGCCCGGCACGAGGGCCTGCGCACCCGGTTCGACGAGGAGGACGGCGTCCCCTGGGCGGTCGCCGAGCCGCCGGGGGCGGCGGGGTCGGTCCCGCCGGTCGAGCGGATCCAGGCCGGCGACGAGGAGCACGCCCGGCGGCTCGTCGCCGAGCGGGTGAACGCGCCGTTCGACCTCGCCGAGGGCGTGCCGCTGCGCGTCGCGGTCATCGCGATCGGCGCGCTGGACCACGTCCTGTGCGTCACGATGCACCACATCATCGGCGACGGCTGGTCGCTGGGGATCCTCTTCGACGACCTGGCGGAGTGCTACACCGCGCGCCTGCACGGGGGCGCGCCGAGTCTGGCGCCGCTGCCGGTCCAGCCGTCCGACTACGCCCGCTGGCAGCGCCGCCGCGCCGAGCGCGCGGTGCCGTACTGGCAGGAGCGGCTGGCCGATCCGCCGCCGCCCGACCTGCCCTGCGGCATGGGAAGCGAGGGGATCGGGGACGTCCGCGACGAGGATCGCGCGGGCTTCCAGGTCGTCCGGATGGGCCGGGAGGTCGCGGGCGAGCTGGACCGGCTCGCCCGCGAGCACAGGACCACCCTGTTCACCGTGCTCATGACGGCCTACCAGGTGCTGCTGCACCGGCACACCGGCCACACCGACGTCCTCGTCGGCACGGCCGTGGCCGGCCGCGACCGGGTCGAGCTGGAGCCGATGATCGGCTACCTCTCGCAGACCGTCGTGCTGCGCGGCGACCTCGACGGCGATCCGTCGTTCACCGAGTTGCTGGGGCGCATCAGGCATGAGGCGCTGACGGCGCTGAGCCGGCCCTCGGTCCCGTTCGAGCGGATCGGGCACCCCGCCGAGGCGCTGATGCCGACCATGTTCATCCTGCACACCCAGGACCTGGGCCCCACCCGGCCGTTCGGCGACCTGTCCGTGGGCTTCTTCCCCGACGGGTATCGGCAGGTCAAGCTCGGCCTGTACGCCGAGGCGTGGTTCGAGGACGGCGAGATCGTCGTGTCGTTCGGCCACGACGGGTCCAGCGGATCTCCGCACGAGGCGCAGGCCGTCCGGCGGCTCGCCGACCGCTTCCTGCTCCTGCTCGAGTCGGCCGTGGCCGAGCCGCATCGCCGGATCTCCGAGCTGCGCCTCTGGACCGGCGACGACGAGGCGGACATCCGTGCCATGGCCGGCGAGGGCGCCGACGCTGCGGGACCGATGGTCCCCGAGATGATCGCGGAGATCGTCCGGCGCACGCCCGGCGCCGTCGCCGTGGTGTGCGGGGAGACCGAGGTCACCTACGGCGAACTGGACCGGCGGGCGGCGCGTCTCGCCGCGGCGCTGCGGGCGGAGGGGGTGCGCCCCGGCGACGTGGTCGGCGTCTGCCTGCCCCGTTCGGTCGAGGCGATCAGCGCGCTGCTCGCCGTGTGGCGGGCCGGCGCGGCCTACATGCCGTTCGAGCCGGAGGAGCCGGAGGAGCGGCTGGCCTTCTCGCTCGCGGACGCCGGGGCGACACACGTGATCACGACCCGGGCGCTGCCCGCCGGGCTCACCGCCGTCGGCCCGCTGGGCGGCGAGGACGACGCGGCCCCCGAAGACCGGGGTGAGCCGGCGCGGACGCGCCCGGGTGACGTTGCCTACGTGATCTCCACCTCTGGCTCCACCGGCAGGCCCAAGGGCGTCGCCGTCGAGCACCGCGCCATCGCGGCCCGGATCCGGTGGATGCGCGAGGAGTACGGCCTGGCGCCCGGCGACCGCGTCGTCCAGTTCGCGTCGCTGAGCTTCGACACCCACCTCGAAGAGGTCTTCCCCACGCTCGCCGCGGGAGCGACCCTGGTGCTGCTGCCGGGCGGGGCGGCGACGCTGCCCGACCTGCTGGCCGCCCCGGGCGGGGAGCGGATCACGATGCTCGACCTGCCCACCGCCTACTGGCACCACCTGGTCGAGGAGATCGACCAGATCGCCTGGCCGCCCGCGCTCCGTCTGGTCGTCATCGGCGGCGAGCAGGCGTCCGGCGGCGCGGTCACGCGCTGGCGCGGCCGGTTCGGCGACGGCGTCCGCCTGGTGAACACCTACGGCCCGACCGAGGCCGCGGTCATCGCGACCGCGACCGACCTCGGCGCGACGCCGTACGGCAGGCCGCCGATCGGCCGGCCCGTCGGCGCGACGACGGTCCACCTGCTCGACGCCGCCGGGGCGCCGGTCCCGAAGGGCGTGATCGGCGAGCTGGTCATCGGCGGCGCCGGGGTGGCACGCGGCTACCTGCGCCGCCCGGCGCTCACGGCCGCCGCCTTCGTCCCCGACCCGGTGGGACCGCCGGGATCGCGGAGGTACCGCACCGGCGACCGGGCACGCTGGAACCAGGAGGGCGCGCTGGAGTTCCTCGGACGGCTCGACGGGCAGCTCAAGGTCCGCGGCTTCCGGATCGAGCCGGGCGAGGTCGAGGCGCGGCTGCTCGACCATCCGGGCGTCGGCCAGGCGTTCGTGACGGTCCACGCCGAGGAGCTGGTGGCGTACGTGACCGGGACCGCGACCGGGGAGGAGCTCGCCGGGCACCTCGCGCGGACCCTGCCGCGCCATCTCGTCCCGACCGCCTGGGTCGTTCTCGACGCGCTGCCGCTCACCAGCCGCGGCAAGGTGGACCGCGCGGCGCTGCCCGCGCCGGTCAGGACGCCGTCGGCCGGGCACGTCCCGCCCAGCACGGACGCGGAGCTGCTGGTGGCCGAGATCTGGGCGGAACTGCTCGGCGTCGGCTCCATCGGCGTGAACGACGATTTCTTCACCCTGGGCGGGCACTCGCTGCTCGCGACGAGGATCGCGGCCAGGCTGCGCCGGGGGACCGGGGTGGAGGTCCCGGTCCGGACGATCTTCGAGCGGCGCACCGTGGCCGAGCTGGCGGTCGCGCTGGAGGACCTGCTGGTGGCCGAGCTGGAGAACATGTCGGAGGAGGAGGCCGAGCGCCTGCTCTCGTCCACCGGCGGCTGACCTCCCCCACAACGACGAGACCGCCGCGCACCCTCGGGTGCGCGGCGGTCTCGTCGTCGTGGTCCTGTCGTCGCCGTGGCCGGGTCAGGCGGAGGCGCGGATCACCAGGTGGGTGTCGAGGATGACGACCGGCTGCTCCAGCGGCTCGCCGTTGATCCGGGCGATCAGGAGCTGGACCATCTGCCGGCCCATCGCCTCGGTCGGCTGGTGCACGCTCGTCAGCTGAGGATCGGTGTGCAGCGCCACCTTGGAGTCCTCGAAGCCGATCACCGCGACGTCGTCGGGCACGACCAGGCCCTGCTCCTTCAACACCCGCAGGGCGCCGACCGCCATCGGGTCGGAGGCCGTGAACACGGCGTCCAGGTCGGGGTGACGGGCGAGCAGGTCGCGCATGCCCGCCTCCCCGCTCTCCTCGGAGAAGTCGCCGTACGCGACGCGCTCGGTCATACCGGTGGCCAGCAGCGCGTCGCGGTATCCGGCGAGACGGTCGACGCCCACGCCCATGTCCTGCGGACCGGCGATGGTGGCGATCTTGGTACGGCCCTTGGAGAGCAGGTACTTGACCGCCTGCCGGGCGCCGGCCCGGTTGTCCATGTCGACGAAGCTGTACGGGTTGAGCCCGACCGGGCGGCCACCGAGCACGGTCGGCACGCCCAGCTCCTCCAGCCGTCCCGGCAGCGGGTCGGCGCCGTGCACCGAGGTGAGCAGCACGCCGTCGACGTGCTGCCCGGTCAGGTAGTGCTCCAGCCGGTCGTGCTCGGCACGGTTCTGCGCCATCGTGAGGATGAGCTGGAGGCCGGTCTCCGCCAGCGCGGAGCCGATGCCGCGGATCAGCCCGGCGAAGTACGGCTCGTCGAAGACGCGCTGCTCCGACTCCGACACCACCAGCGCGATGGTGTCGGTCCGATTGGTCACGAGGGTGCGCGCCGCCCGGTTGGGCACGTAGCCGAGCTCCTGGATCGCCAGTAACACCGCGTCGCGGGCCCGGTCGCTCACCTTGGGCGAGCCGTTGATGACCCGCGACACGGTGCCGCGGCCGACCCCGGCGCGTGCGGCGACCGCTTCCAGAGTCGGCCGGCCTCCGGAACGGCGGTCCCCGTTCATCTATACTGCCCCCTTATCGTGTCTGCGCTTATTGTGCCCGACCCAGCAGGCCGCCGTGTCTGATGGTGTCGGCATACCACAAAGCGCTCGATTTCATGGTCCTCGCCTGGGTCTCGTAGTCGACGTAGACAAGGCCGAAGCGCTTGCCGTATCCCCAGGCCCACTCGAAGTTGTCCATCAGCGACCAGGCGAAGTAGCCCTGAAGCGGGATGCCCGACTCGATGGCCGCGTGGCAGGTCCGCAGGTGGGCGTCGATGTAGGCCACCCGATCGGGGTCGTGCACCGTGCCGTCCTCGCCGATCACGTCGTCGTAGGCGGCGCCGTTCTCCGAGATGTAGAGCGGGATCCGCGGATACTCGTCGGCGATCCTGCGCAGCATCTCCTGCAGGCCGCTGTCGTCGATCTCCCAGCCCATGGAGGTGACCGGGCGGCCGCCGTTGACGAAGCCCACGTGCTCGCTGCCGATCCACGGCGACCCGGAGTCCGTCGGCGCGGCGGCCGCGGACGCGGCGCCGCCGGGCGCACCGGAGACGGTGAAGCGGCTGTAGTAGTTGATCAGCAGCATGTCGAGCGGGGCGGCGATCGTGGCCAGGTCGCCGTCCTGGATGAACTCCATGTCGGACAGGTGGCTCAGATCGGCCAGCACGTCCTCGGGGTAGGAGCCCTTGAGCAGCGCGTCCAGGAAGAAACGGTTCTGCAGCCCGTCGATGCGGCGGGCGGCGTCCTGGTCGGCCTCGCTGCCCGTGGCCGGCGTGACCGGGTACACGTTCACGCACCCGCCGATCTGCGAGTGGGCGTTCTGCGCCCGCATCGCCTGGACGGCCAGGCCGTGCGCGAGGTTGAGGTGGTGCGCGGCGCGAAGCGCGGCGGCCGGCTCGCGCCGCCCGGGGGCGTGCTCGCCGGAGGCGTAGCCGAGGAACGCGGCGCACCAGGGCTCGTTGACCGTGCTCCAGTTCCTGACCCGGTCGCCGAGCTCGGCGTGCACGGTCGCGGCGAAGTCGGCGAAGCGCTTCGACGTGTCGCGCGACGGCCACCCGCCGGCGTCTTCGAGCGCCTGGGGGAGGTCCCAGTGGTAGAGCGTCAGCCACGGGTCGATGCCGTAGCTGAGAAGCTCGTCGATGAGCCTCTTGTAGAAGTCGAGGCCCTTGGCGTTGTACGCGCCGGAGCCGTCGGGCTGGATCCGAGGCCAGGAGACGGAGAACCGGTAGGCGGTGAGGCCGAGGTCCGCCATGAGCCTGACGTCCTCGCGATACCGGTTGTAGTGGTCGATCGCGATCTCGGCGGTGTCTCCGCCCACGACGCGTCCGTCCTGGCCGCAGAAGGTGTCCCAGATGGAGCGGCCCCGCCCGTCCGCGGCGATCGCGCCCTCGATCTGGTAGGCGGAGGTGGCGGCGCCCCAGACGAACCCGGTGGGGAACATCAGGCCGGCCGTCTCCGCTTCGGGTCGTGTGCCTTGCGTTGTCACGCCTTGACCGCACCTTCCATGAGCCCGCCGATGATCTGTCGGCCGAACAGGATGAAAACGACGATGAGCGGGAGGATCGACAAGAGCGTGCCGCTGAAGATCAGCACGTAGTCCGTCCCGTACTTCGCGTTGAGCGAGTTGATCGCGACCTGGACCGTCGGGTTGTCCGGGTTCAGCACGATCAGCGGCCACATGAACTCGTTCCAGTTCAGCATGAACGTGTTGATGCCCAGCACTCCCATGCCCGGCCGTACGGCGGGCAGGATGACGTTCCACCAGATCCGCAGCGTGGAGGCGCCGTCGACGCGGGCGGCCTCGACCAGCTCGTTCGGCACGGCCTGCTCGGTGTACTGCGTCATGAGGAAGACGCCGAAGCCGTTGAGCAGGAAGGGCAGGATCACCGCCTTGATCGAGCCGACCCATTCGAGGTTGACCATGAGCCGGTAGAGGGGGACCTGGCCCATCTGCTGCAGCGGGACCATCATGGTCAGCAGCACCAGCAGCAGCAGGATCTTGCCGCCCTTGAACTGCAGCCGGGCGAACGCGAAGCCGGCGAACGTCGAGATCAGCACCACCGAGACCGTCACCGTGGCGGCGATGATCAGCGAGTTGGTCAGACCGGTCATGTAGTGCGCGTCGGGGTTGGACAGCACGCGCTGGACGTTCTCCCCGAGCTTGCCGCCCGGCAGGAACGGCGGCGGCATGTCGGTCGCCTCGGTGTTGGTGCGCGAAGCGATGACGATCATGTAGTACAGCGGGAACGCCGAGATGATGATCGTGACCGCGAGGACGAGTTTCGTCATCGGCGTGGCGGTCCAGAGGCCGGCGGCACCTCCCGGCGCCTTGGCGCGGCGCCGCCGCGGGGTGGCTGGCGCGGAGAGCGTGGTCACTTGTTGCCCCCGATCCGGCGGATGAGCAGGAAGTTGATGGCCGATCCGATGAGGATGAGCAGGAACAGCAGCCAGGCGGCCGCGGAGGCGTAGCCGTAGTCGAACTCGCGGAAGCCCTGCTCGAAGATGAACATCGAGACGGTCTGGAACTGGCTGTTGGTGCCGCCGTGGACGTTGCCGTTGTAGAACGTCGTCGGCTCGGAGAACAGCGTGAGGCCGCCGATGGTGGAGTTCAGCACCACGAAGATCATCGTGGGCCGGAGCATCGGAACCGTGATCTGCCAGAACTGGCGCCGCCGGGACGCGCCGTCGATCGAGGCCGCCTCGTAGAGGTCCTTGGGGATCGTCTGCATGCCGGCCAGGAAGATGATCGCGTTGTAGCCGGTCCAGCGCCAGTCGATCATCGTCGCGATGGCGAGCCAGGAGGGGAGGCGCTCGGTCTTCCAGCTGACGGGGTCGATGCCGAACCAGCTCAGCACCCAGTTGATCATGCCGTAGTCGCGGCCGTACAGCTGGGTGAAGACGACCGCCACCGCGACGACCGAGGTGACGAGGGGGAGCAGGACGCCCAGCCGGACGAACAGCTGTGCCTTCATCCGCTTGTTGAGCGCGTTGGCCAGCAGCAGGGCCAGCAGGATCTGCGGGACCGTCGCGATGACGAACATCGCGAGCGTGTTGACGACCGCCCTCCAGAAAGCGGAGTCGTCGAGCAGTGCGGCGAAGTTGCCGAGGCCCGTCCACTCGACCGTGCCGGTGAGGTCGTAGTCGAAGAACGAGTAGTAGAGGGTGAAGCCGAGCGGGAAGAGCCCGAAGACCAGGAAGAGCAGGTAGTAAGGAGAGACCAGGAGGTACGGCGCGGCCTTGAGGTCCAGCCAGGTCAGAAAGGACCGGCCCGGTCTCGGCCGGACGTGCCTCCGGCTGGGCGGCATCGGTGCCCGGGTGGGTTGCCCGGCGTCGACGTGCAGGCTCATAAGTTACCTTTCGGGTGAAAGCAGGCGACCGGCCCGCCGGCGGGGTGCCGCTGCGGCGGGCCGGTGCTCACCTGGCGGGCGTGATCAGCCCGCGGCCTTCACGGCGTCGTCGACGAGCTTCTTCCAGCCGTTCGCGTACGGCACGGAGCCGTCGTCGATGGCGGAGACGACCGACTCGATGGCGTTCTTGACCTGGGCGTGCTTGACGCCGAGGAAGATCGGCTGGAGCGAGGCGGCCGACTTGGCGAAGATCTCACCGACGGGGGCGTCGTTGAAGTACTCGTTCTTCGCGCCCTGGACGGCCGGGTCCTGCTGCGCCTGGACGTTGCTCGGCATGTTGCCGGCGTAGTTGAAGACGCTGACCTCGGCGTCCTTACCGGTCAGGTAGTCGAGGACCTGCGCCGCCTCCTTGGGGTGCTTCGACTGCTTCGGCACGGCGAGCCAGGAGCCGCCCCAGTTGCCGCCGCCGCCGGGCACCGCCGCGACGTCCCACTTGCCCTTGAAGTCCGGTCCGGCGCCGCCGTCGCCGCTCACCGCGCCGAGCATCCACGACGGGCAGCCGAGGGTGGCGAACTGCGACTTCTTCATGCCGGTGTTCCACTCGGGCGTGAAGTTGCGCAGCTTGGCCGTGAGGCCCTCCTGGCTGATCTTCTGGGCGAAGTCGTACGCCGTCTTGACCGCCGGGTTCTTGTCGACGATCAGGTTGTTGTCCTTGTCGAAGTAGGTGACGTTGCCGTTCTTGGCACCCTCCTGGACCAGGACCACGTTGTAGAGCGTGTTGGTGCCGTCGACGAACTTGGTGTCCTTGATCTTGTCCTGGAACTTGTGGGCGACCTTGACGAAGTCGTCCCAGGTCGGCCAGAGCTTGCTGACCTCTTCGCGGTCGGCGGGCAGACCGGCCTTCTCGAACAGGTCACGGCGGTAGCACAGGCTCATGCCGCCGACGTCGGTGCCGAGGCCGAACAGCTTGCCGTCGGCGGTGACGCCGTTCTCCCACTTCCAGGCGGCGAAGTCGCTCTTGCGGTTCTGCAGGCCGAACTCGCCGAGGTCGGCCCACCACTCGGGGTGCGCCTTGGCGAGGCCCATGCCGCCCTCGTCGATGCCGACGACGTCGCCGGCGCCCGCGCCGGACTGCAGCCACTGGATCATCTGCGGCCAGTAGACCTGCTCGAACTGGTCGGTCAGGTTGTCATACTTGATCTGGATGTCCTTGTGCTCGGCGTTCCACTTGTCGACGGCCTCCTTGTAGCCGAAGTTCTTGCCGCCGCCGAACGTCTGGAGCGTGATGGTGACGGGGCCGGCCGCCGCCGAGGACCCGCCGCCCGACGCGGTGTCGGCCTTGTCGTCGGACTGGCAGGCGGTGGCGCCGAGAGCCAGCGCCGCCACCGCGGCGACCGCGAGCAGCCTGCCGCGGCGCGAGGTTGCAATCATTCCGGACCCCTCTCAGGTGGTATCCCGAATCGTTCGTGGGAGGTGCATCCCAGGCCGGTCCCCGATCTCACGGCCCGCGATCGAAGGTTGTGCTCGGTGCTCCCGCACGTACCAAGTGCCGTTGGGAGCGCTCCCACGAAGGGTCCTCTATGAGCAACCGGGGCGTCAATATGCCGAAACCTAACTGTTACTCCCTGGGTGGTTAGAGCCGGTCAATGGGACATACTAGGACATAGCGCGCTTGGGAGCGCTCCCATAGCCATATGGGCAGAAATGAATAGGGGGTGCCCCGAACCCGCCGGGGCACCCGCCCTTATCCGCTCGGTCACCTCACCCGTGGGCCGCCGCGCCCGTCCCCAGGGACACTCCGCCGTCCAGCGAGACCCCCGTGCCGGAGATCACTGTGCCGGAGACCACCGTGCCTGCGGCGTCCGCCAGCCGGCACGTGGGTCCGGAGCAGGCCCGCAGCAGCGCGAGCCGGGCCGCGAGCGCGGCCGTCAGGCCCGGGCCGGCCGTCGCCGCGATGTTGTGCAGCTCCGCCGGGTCGTCCCGCAGGTCGTAGAGCTGCCGCTCCCCGGTCTCGTACTCCACGTACGCGTATCGCGCGGTCCGCACCATCGCGTACGTGGGCGGCGAGTGCGGCGAGTAGGAGGGGTGGTAGAACTCCGCGAGCACGGCGTCGCGCCAGGGGACGTCGTGCCCCTGCAGGAGCGGGACGAGCGAGCGGCCCTCGGCCGTGGGCGGCACCGCGGCCCCGCCCAGCTCGGCGAACGTGGGCGCGAGGTCGACCGTCGACGTGAGCGCGTCGATCACGCCCCCGGCGGGCACCCCCGGCCCGCGCACCACCATCGGCACCCGGATGTCCTCCTCGAAGGGCGTCGTCTTGCCCGGCCGCAACCGGTGCTGGCCGAGGTGGAAGCCGTTGTCGGAGGTGAAGAAGATGTAGGTGTCGTCCAGGCGGCCCGCCCGGCGCAGCGCCTCGACCAGGGCGCCCACCATGTCGTCGACACCGAGCATGGCCCGCAGCCGGTCGCGGTGAACGCGGTCGATCCGCCGCGTGTCGGCGGCCGACAGCGGCGTGCGCTCGCTGAGCCAGCGGGGCTCGGCGGACAGGTCGGCCTGGTCGAACGACGCGGTCCGCGGCGCCTGCTCGCCGGCGAAGGCGGCGGCGTGGCGCGGCGCGTAGTGCGCGGGCAGGTGCGGCGCGACCGGGGCGAGATAGAGGAAGAACGGAGTGTCTCCTCCGGCGGCGGAACCGGTCGCGAACGCCGCGGCCTTGGCGCTCAGCACGTCCTCCAGGTAGTCCTCGGGGGCGTCGCCGTACCGCCGGATCGCGCCGTTCTCGTTGAGCGCGTAGCCGTACTCCTGGTAGAGGCGGGTGACGGGGACGTGCCATTCGTCCCAGCCGGGCGGCACGTACGTGCGCGGCGCGCCCTCGGGGTAGTTGTTGAGATACTTGCCCATGAGCGCGGTGCGGTAGCCCGCGTCGTGCATCCAGGTCCCGAGGGTGGAGGCCTCCAGCGGCCGGAACTTCGGGAACCCGCCGGTCGGCGACCGGTTGCTCTCCACCTGGTGGCTGTGCATGTACTGCGAGCGCAGGATGGACGAGCGGGAGGGGCAGCACCAGGGATTGGTGACGAAGAAGCGGGACAGCGTGGTGCCCTGACGCACCAGGAGATCGGTGATGTTGGGGAACCTGCTCAGATCCGACGCGTCCAGGTCGTCGGTGAGGATCAGCACGATATTGGGCCGTTGAGCCGCGAGCGTGGGGGCGGGCTCGGCGCGGGAGGCGCCGGTGAGCCCGAGGCACAGCAGGAGCGCCGCGGCGAGCCCGGCCCACAGCTTTCTCGATCGTCGTGGTTGGGGCACGGCAGCAATCATTGCCACGCCCCCGGCAGGGGAAACGTACGCAGCGTGACCGTGTGACCGCGCCCTGTCCGTTATGCGGGAGACTCTGGTGAATCCTGCCGCCACGAGCGCGGACCCACCGGCCACGGCACGGCACGAATCGGAAGCCGTCCCTGTCCGCCGCCGGGATCAGCTCGTCCGGCCGCTCGGCGAGGGGGTCTCCTTCAGCCCTCGGCAGCGGTGATTCGCGTGACCTCCGCGGCGGTCATGCCCGCGCCGGGTTCCAGTACACGGGCCGCCGATATCAGCAGCAGTGCGACGGCGACGGCCCCCGGGTCCGGAACGCCGACGCTGCGGTCGCCGACGTAGCTGGCCCTTCCCCGGCGGGCGCGAAGCGAGGAGGTGGCCCTCGCGCCGTCGGCGGCCCCGCGTGCGGCGCCGCTGAGCGTGCCCTCCGCGGCGAACCCTTCGATGGCGGGGACGAGGGCGTCGACGAGGGTCCGGTCGCCGGGTTCCGCCTCGCCGACACGCTGGATCGCGGCCAGGCCCGCGGCGAGCCCCTCCCGCCAGGCGGCCACGGGATCAGGGAGGCGTTGCCCGGCCCGCGCGAGCTCCGCGAACATGAGGCCGAACAGTGGTCCGCTGGTGCCGCCGACCTCGTCGAGGAACACGGACGCCGCCACGGCGAGCGCCGGCTCCCGTGACTCCGGCGTCACTCGAGATGCGGCGTCCAGCCGGTCGACGACCCGCCGCAGGCCGTCACGCAGGTTGTCGCCGAAGTCGCCGTCTCCGGCCCTCCGGTCCATAAGAGTGAGGTCCGCGTGGGCGTCCTCCACCACGCGGTGGTATTCACGGATCACTGGTTCCATGCATGTGGCGGTCATCGGGAGAGCACCTCGTCGTGGTTCGGAAAGGCGGGGGTGATCGAGGGCGCCCGCCACAGGTCCAGCCAGCCGGGCGCGAGCCGCGTCAAGGTGAGCGAGAACCCCCTCATGTCGAGCGCGGCGACGTACGTCCCCACCAGTGATGCCGCAAGGCGTTCGCCTCGGTCGCCCAGGATCCGCGACACATGGCCGAAGACCGAATACAGCTCCAGGGCGGTCGCCGACCCGAGCCCGTTCACGACCAGCAGGACCTCCGAGCCGCCGGTCGGCAGGGCCGTCAGCAGGTCGGTCACCATGCGTTCGAGGAGCCGGGAAAGCGGTGGCCGGGCGATGCTCGTGGCGGCTCGTTCCCCATGGATCCCGACGCCGTACTCCAGTTCTTCGGGATCGAGATCGAAGGCGGGTTCCCCCGCCCGCAGGGTGGTGTACGAGCGGGAGGCGACCGCCAGGCTGCGGGACGCGGCGGCGACGCGGGTGCCGAGCTCGGCCAGTTCGCCCAGGCCGAGTCCGGTGTCGGCGGCGGCGCCCAGGATCTTCTCCACCACCACGGTGGCCGCGGTGCCCCGGCGTCCGGTCGCGGTGTCGTCCCTGTCGGTCGCGAGGTCGTCGTCGACCAGTACGCGGCGTACGGCGACGCCGTCCTGGCGCAGTCTCTCGGCGGCGATGCCGAAGTTGATCCGGTCTCCGGTGTAGTTCTTCACGATATGCAGGACGCCCTCAGGGCCGGCGGCCGCCCGGCTCGCCTCGTAGACCTGCCGGTTGTGCGGTGAGGCGAAGACCTGGCCGGGTGCGACGGCGTCCAGCATGCCCCGCCCCAGGAATCCCGCGTGGAGTGGTTCGTGGCCGGAGCCTCCGCCGGACACCAGACCGACGCGCCGGCCGGGATGCCGCTGCCGGGCGACGAGGTGAAGCGGGTCGTCCCGCATCTCGATCAGGTGGCCGTGGGCCTCGGCGAACCCGGCACAGGCCGCCCGGACCAGGTCTCGTTCGTCGGAAACGAAGGCGGCGGTCATCGATGTGCCATCTCCTGAGTGTCGGCGGACGTGGGGTGGGCGGCCTCGCCGGAGCGCAGCCGCGAAGCGCTGACGCTGGAGATGACGGCGATGGCGACGCCGTAGAGGGCGACGTAGCTCCAATGGCCCCCGGCGGCCACGAGCAGCGAGGTGCCGATGAGCGGAGCGAGGCCTCCGCCGAGCGTCGCGCCGAACTGCTGGGTGGCGGACAGGCCGGTGTAGCGCATCCGCACCGGATAGAGATTGGCGAACAGCGCGGCCTGCGCGCCGTACATGGCCCCGTGCCCGATGCCCAGCCCGAGCGTCATCGCGAGCGTCGTGAGGAAGAAGTCGCC
This sequence comes from Microbispora sp. KK1-11, assembly GCF_006874435.1. Lineage (NCBI taxonomy): Bacteria > Bacillati > Actinomycetota > Actinomycetes > Streptosporangiales > Streptosporangiaceae > Microbispora > Microbispora sp. KK1-11. The sequence continues at coordinate 138,632 of NZ_VIRJ01000015.1, forward strand.
CGTGGAGACGAGCAGGAAGAACGGGATGGCGAGCACCACCTGGAACAGCGCTCCGCCGACGTAGACCTTGCGGCGCCCGATGCGGTCGGAGAGGGCACCGAAGATCGGGAGCGTGAGGCATTCGACGACGCAGGCGATGAGCACGGCCATCAGGATGGGCGTGCGCGGCAGGCCCAGGTGGGTGGTCGCGTACGCGACCGCGACCACGTAGTAGACGTTGTAGAGCCCGCTCTCGGCGATCTTGGCGAGGATCGACAGCACGACCTTCCCGCCGTAGCCGGTCAGGAGCTCCGTGATCGGCAGACGCTGCGTCTCACGGTCGGCGCGCATCTTGAGGAACTCGGGACTCTCGCTCACCCGCAGGCGGATGTACACGCCGACGGCGATGAGGAGCACGCTGAGCAGGAAGGGCACGCGCCATGCCCACCCGTCGTAGGCGCCCTCCGGCAGCACGGTGGTGAGGAGGGTGACCAGTCCGACGGGCAGGAGAACTCCGGCAGGGGTGCCGATGTGGACCAGCGACGTGTAGAAGCCCTGCCGTCCCCGCGGGCTGTACTCCAGCGCCATCAGCACGCCGCCTCCGTACTCGCCGCCCATGCCCAGGCCCTGGATCAGCCGGATCAGCACCAGCAGGATCGGCGCGGCCACCCCGATGCTCGCGTAGGAGGGGATCAGGCCGATCGCGAACGTGCCGAGGCCCATCATCAGCATGGTGGTGATGAGGACGTTCTTGCGTCCGAGCCGGTCGCCGAAATGCCCGAAGACCAGCCCGCCCAGTGGTCGCGCGATGTAGCCGACGAAGAAGGTGGCGAACGACGCGAGTGTGCCGACCAGCGGGGTGCTCTCCGGGAAGAAGACCTTGTTGAAGACCAGCGCCGCGGTCGTGGAGTAGAGGGTGAAGTCGTAGTACTCGACGGTCGTGCCCAGCGCGCTCGCGGTGACGACTCGTTGAAGGGGTGTTCTCCCGAGAGGGGCGCCGCCCCCCGTGGTCGGGCTTGTCATGAGTGTTTCTCCTTGGCTCAGGTCAAGGTGAGGCTCTGGTAACGTAATGCATCAGATATTAGATGTACAGGTCTCGTAGGAGGACCAGTGGGCAAGCTCGACCTGCACGGCATGATCTCGACCGTGGTGACGCCGTTCGACCAGCGGGACCAGGTGGACCTGGACCTGCTCCGCGCGGAGGTCAAGTACCTGCTCGGCGCAGGCGTGACCGCGATCTGCGCGTGCGGCAGCACGGGCGAGGGGCAGACCCTCTCGATGGAGGAGAGCCGGCTCATCTGCGAGACCGTCGTGGACGAGGTGGCGGGCCGCGTCCCGGTGATCGGCGGGGTGATCCAGAACTCCACCGCGCAGGCGATCCGGTACTCGCTGGCTCTCAAGGAAGCCGGAGTCGACGCGCTGCAGGTCACCCCGGTGCACTACGTGTTCAAGCCCTCGGCCGAGGAGACGGTCGCCTACTATCGCGAGATCGGCGAGGCCGTGGACCTCCCGATCGTGCTGTACAACGTCGTGCCGTGGGCGCTCGTGCCGGTGGACACGATCGAGAAGCTCTCCGCCGTGCCGCACCTCGTCGCCGTGAAGCAGAGCGGCGGGGACATGCACCTGCTGGCCGACCTGCTCCACCGGGTCCGTGACCGGTTCACCATCCTGGCGGCCCTGGACGACCTCCACTACGCGGCCTTCGTCCTCGGCGCGCACGGGGCGCTCGCGGCGATCCCGACGGTGACGCCGCGGCTGAGCGTGGAGCTGTGGGACGCCGTCCAGGCCGGCGACCACGCCCTGGCGCTCGAGCTGCACGAGAGGATCCTGACCGTGTGGCGGGCGATCGACGGGCCCAACCTCCCGGCGACGATCAAGGCGGCACTCGAGCTGCAGGGCCGGGACGGCGGCCTCCCGCGCAGGCCCTTCTCGCCGGCCACGCAGCAGGAGCGGGAGCGCATCCGGGCCGCTCTCGCCGCGGCTAACCTGATCGATTAGACATCACGCTGCACCGATGGAGGAGGCCCTGTTGGCCGTGCCCATGTCGAGCCCCTCGAGGCCAAGCCTGAAGGTGGAGTCCATCGCCGACCAGCTTTACCGTTTTCTGTGCGACCGCATCACCAGCGGTCACTATCGCCCCGGTCAGAGGCTCGACCCCGGAGCGATAGCCGCCGAGTTCGACGTCTCGCGCACACCTGTGCGCGACGCGCTCGTCCGGCTGGAGCACGACAACCTGATCGAGACGCGACCCCGGTCAGGCACCTTCGTCGCCCGGCCGGACGTCAACGACGTGCACGAGGTGTGCCAGGTGCGCAAGGGCATCGAGTGGCTCGCCACGGGCATCGCCGCCCTGAAGATGTCCGACGCGCAGATCGCGGATCTGCGGGCGGAGGTCGTCGAGGCCCAGGAACAGGCCGAGAAGGGCTCGTACGAGCCGTTCTTCGTCAGCGACACCCGGCTGCACAGGGAGATCGTCGCCGCTACCGGCAACCAGCGTCTCATCGCCATCCGAGCCTCCGTTGATCCGTTCGTGCAGTGGCTGCGTGTCCTCGGCGCGACCGGCACCCACCGCACGGCCGGATCCACGGCCCGCCACCTTCAAATCCTCGACGCCATGGCGGCTCGCGACGTGGCCGCCGCCCAGCAGGCGGCGGCCGTCCATCTCGACGAGGTCGCGGCGTGGACCGCCGCGGACATGGAGTCGCACGTCATCGAGACCTGAGCCGCACGCACTATCGGAATGGAGTCGCCCTGTCTCACGAAACCGGGTCCCACGAAACCGGGTCCCACGAAACCGGGTCCCACGACACCAGCCCCCAAGCCCTGACCTCCGTTCTCGCCGCGAGCGCCGCTGGCGCCCGCGCCTTCGCCCGGACGACCTCCGAGGAGCGGTCCGGCATGCTCCACGCGATCGCGGCGGCACTCGACGCCCATGCGGAGGAACTGGTGCCGCTGGCACGGGCCGAAACGCATCTGCCCGAACCCCGGCTGCAGGGCGAGCTGAAGCGCACGAGCTTCCAGGCTCGCCTGATCGGTGACCGGCTGCGCCAGGGGTTGCTGGCCGATGTGCGGATCGACCACGCCGACCCCGGCTGGCCCATGGGCCCACGTCCGGACATCCGGCGCACGGCGGTTCCGCTCGGGCCGGTGCTGGTGTTCGCGGCCGGCAATTTCCCCTTCGCCTTCAGCGTCGCCGGAGGCGACAGCGTCAGCGCCCTGGCCGCGGGCTGCCCTGTGGTGGTCAAGGCGCACCCGGGGCACCCGCGACTGTCGCGGCGTACGGCCGAGGTGGTGGCCGCCGCACTGAGGGAGGCCGGGGCACCCGAGGGGGTCTTCGCCCTGATCGAGGGCGTGGCGTCGGGGGTCGCCGCCGTGCAGGACCCGAGAGTCCGCGCCGTGGCCTTCACCGGCTCACTTCGCGGTGGCCGCCATCTCTTCGACCTGGCATGCGCCCGCGACGAACCGATCCCGTTCTACGGCGAGCTCGGGAGCACCAATCCCGTAGTGATCACGCCCTCGGCCTGGCGGAGCCGGGCGGAGGAGGTGGCGCGAGGGCTCGCAGCCTCATTCACGCTCGGGTCGGGACAGTTCTGCACCAAGCCCGGCATCGTGCTCGTACCCGACGCCTCGGCGCTGATCGCGGCGCTGCCGCCGGTGCACAGCGGGCCGATGCTGACCCCGGGGCTCACCGACGGGTTCCGCAAATCGCTCGACGAGCTGTCGGGCACCCCTGGTGTCGAGGTAGCCCTGGTCGGCGAACCTCTCGAAGAGGGAGTCCCCGCCCCTGTGGTCCTGCGCACGACCGCGGCCACCGTGCTGGCCGCGCCGCGGGTGCTCGAACTGGAGTGCTTCGGTCCGTCGACTCTGCTCGTGGAGTACGCGCGGGAGGACGAGGTGTACGAGGTCGTCGGGGCACTGCGCGGGCAACTGACGGCCACCGTGCAGGCCGGGCCGGACGACGACGAGCTGGCGCTGGCACTGGTGCCCCTGCTCGCCGAGCACGCGGGCCGCGTGCTGTGGAACGACTGGCCGACCGGTGTCACCGTCAGCGACGCCCAGCAGCACGGCGGACCCTACCCGGCCTCGACCGCTCCGGCCACGACGTCGGTGGGAACCGCGGCCGTCGCGCGCTTCCTGCGGCCGGTCGCCTTCCAGAACCTCCCGGATGCCGCCTTGCCCGCGGAACTCCGGGACGGCGCTTCCGGCCCGCGCCTGGTCGACGGGCACCTGAAGACACCGAGCTGAGGCGCCTCCCGCCGCCGGGGACCCCGCCACCTCGACCGCGGAACGCGGTCGAGGTCCGGCGCCGGCCGGTCAGCCGAGGGTGGCGGGGTCGGGGCCGAGACGGCGGCCCTCGTCGAGACCGTTGATCGCGGCCATGTCGTCCGGGCTCAGCGCGAAGTCGAAGACCTCGATGTTCTCCTTGATGCGCGACGGCGTCACCGACTTCGGGATCACCACGTTGCCGAGCTGGATGTGCCAGCGCAGCACCACCTGCGCGGCCGTCTTGCCGTACTTCGCGCCGATCTTGGCCAGGACGGGCAGGTCGAGCAGGCCCTTGCCCTGCCCGAGCGGGCTCCACGCCTCGGTGGCGATGCCGCGCTCGGCGTGCAGGCCGCGCAGTTCCCTCTGGGCGAACTGCGGGTGCAGCTCGATCTGGTTCAGCGCGGGGATCACATCGGTCTCGGCCAGCAGGCGCTCCAACGTGCCCACGGTGAAGTTGGACACCCCGATCGCCCGCACCCGCCCGTCGGCGTACAGCTTCTCCAGGGCCTTCCACGTCTCGACGTACCTGTCCTGCCTGGGCGCCGGCCAGTGGATCAGGTACAGGTCGAGGGTCTCCAGGCCGAGCCGCCGCATGCTGGCGTCGAAGGCGCGCAACGCCTCGTCGTAGCCGTGCTGGTCGTTCCAGAGCTTGGTGGTGACGAACAGCTCCTCACGGGGGACGCCCGAGGCGCGCAGGGCGCGGCCGACGCCCTCCTCGTTGCGGTACAGCCTCGCGGTGTCGATGCTGCGGTAGCCGTATTCCAGCGCCGTCGCCACGGCCTTCTCGGCCTCGTCGTCGGCCACCTGCCAGAGACCGAAACCGAGCTGGGGCATCCGCACATTGTTGTTCAAAGTGATGGCGTTCATGCCTCCCATGCTGCCGTAATGCCCCGAGAAGATCCCTTCGGGGTCTGTTCACCGGGTGTTCCCGCCGTCGTCGTGTCGGGCGGCTAGGGTGAGCGCGTCGTGAACGTTTCTTTACGGGGCGTGGAGAACGAGGGACGGCGCCACGCCGCCGAGCAGGGGCAGGCCGTCGCGTGGGTGGAGTCCCCTCTGCAGCTGCTGTGCGTCGTCGAGGCGCACCACGCGGGGCTCCTCGGGACCGTCACCACGGTGGTGCCGCGGGCCGGGCTGCCGGCCCTGCGGCTGACCCGCCGCGAGCTCGAGCGGCTCGGGCTGCCGAAGGGGCTGGAGTTCGCCGAGCCGGCCGAGCGGGTTCCCCGGCCGGCCCGCGTGTGGGCGGTGGGCGACGCCTTCTCCGGGCGCGTCCAGCTCGCCCTCGTCACGTCCCTTCCCGGCCGTACGGTGCTGGTGGACGACGGGCTGGCCACGATCCGGCTGCTCGAGCTGCTGGTCGCGCGTCGTCCGCTGCTGCGGGCCCGCGGGACCCCGGGCCTCGGCCGCAAGGTGCTCGCCGCGGCCGCCGGGTTCCGCCTGCGCACCCGCAGGCCCACGGTGTTCACCGCGCTCCCGGTGCCCGCCGGCCTCGCCGAGGCGGTGGAGGGCACGGGCGCCCGGCTCGTCCGGCACGACTTCGCCTGGCTGCGCGCCCGGCCCGCCGACCGGCCGCCGCAGGAGCGCACCGTCGTGCTCGGCACCTCGCTCGTACGCAACGGGCTCATCCATCGCGACCGCTACCTGCGCTGGCTGGAGCGGATCGACGAGCCCGTCGCGTACTTCCCCCACCGGCGTGAGGATCCCGGGGACCTCGACCGGGTGCGCCGGATCGCCGGGCTGACCGTGTACGACGCCGGGGCGCCCGCCGAGATGACGCTGCGCGACCTGCGGCCGGACCAGCGGGTGCTGAGCCTGCCGTCCACCGCGGTGACCTCGCTGCGCGTCCTGCTGTCGGCCCGGGGCGTACGGGTGGAGACCGTGGACGTGCCGGAGGACTGGTGGACGGCCTCGGCCGCCCCGTCGCTGCGCTCCCACCTCCAGCTCTTCGCGCACCAACCTCATCAGCCCCACACGCACGATCCCGGAAAGGTCGCTCCTTGACCCGTCTGCTCGCCGTGGCCGACTCCGACTCGTATCTCAAGTGGGCCGCGGGCCTGCTCGACGCGACTCCGGAGGACTGGGTCACGGATCTGGCCGTCGTCCGCACTCCCATCACCCCCTCGGCGGCGCAGATCGCGGCCGCCGTGAGCGGCACCCGCGCCGAGGGCGAGGGGCTTCCCCCGGTGCTGCCGGCGCGGCAGCTGCGTCGGGCCGCCGAACGGTTCCGGCCCGACGCCGTGCTGCTGGCCTGCACCGGGCCGGTGGTGGACGCGCTGGCGGCGGAGACGCTGGCCGGGCTGCGGCCCCGGCCGGTGCTGGTGTCGGGGCTGCCCGGGATCTCGGTGCCCGCGACGGAGAAGGCCTGGGTGTTCCGCAGCGGCTGCGACCTGTTCGTCGTGCACAGCGGCCGGGAGGTCGCCGAGTTCTCCGAGATCGGCGCGCGGCTCGGCGGGGGAGGGACGGGGGGAGGGGCGGTGGCGCTGGCCCGCCTGCCCTACCTGGACCTGCTGCCCCGCGAACCGGGCGCGCACCACGCCGGGGGCGTGCGCGACCGCGTCGTGTTCGCCACCCAGGCCAAGGTGCCCAGGCGGCGCGAGGAGCGGGAGCGGATCCTGCTCGCCCTGGCCGCGCTCGGGCGGGCCCGGCCCGACCTGGACGTGGTGGTCAAGCTGCGGGCCCGCGACGACGAGCGGCAGACGCACAACGAACGTCACCACTACGAGCGGCTGTGGACCGCGATGGAGGCCGAGGGCCGGGTGCCCGCGGGCGCCGTGCGCTTCGCCGCAGGCCCGATGCACGAGCACCTGAGTCGCGCCGCCGGGTTCGTCACGGTCAGCTCGACGGCCGCGCTCGAGGCGATCGCCGGGAACGTGCCGCTGCTCGTGCTGTCCGACTTCGGGGTCAGCGCGGAGATGATCAACCTGGTGTTCGAGGGCAGCGGCTGCCTGGGCACGCTCGACGACCTGGCCAAGGCGGACTTCCGGGTGCCGGCCGAGGAGTGGTGCCGGGCCAACTACTTCCACGACTCCTCGGCCAGCGACTGGACCGGCCGCGTCGCCGCGCTGGTCGCCGCGGCCCGCGCGGGGACGCTGGAGCCGGCCCGCTCGCTTCTTGACGGTCCCGAGCACGCCGCCGCCCGCCGCCGTGCCCGGCTGCGCCTGGAGGTGCCGCCCAGGGTCCTGCGGTACGGCTACCGCGCCAAGCGGCGGATGCGCCGCTACCTCAAGGCGTTCTAGCGGGACAGCAGGCGGCGCAGGCGCGCCTGCGGACGGGCCGGCGCGGGGGCCGGGCGTTCGATCAGGCCGAGCGACTCCAGCCTGCGCTTCTTGAAGTAGCGCGCCGGTCCGTGGGCGCCCACGTAGGCCGCCGCGGTCTCGCGCAGGCCGGGGTGGGCCGCGCTCTGCATGCAGTAGCCCACGGCCGCCACCAGGGCGGTGAGGTCGGCGGCGGGCGGCTCGGTGACCGTGCCGTCGGCCTCCAGCCGGGGCAGCGTGGCGTCCACGATCGTCGCCGGGATCCGGTTGCTGTTCTCGTACGGCGTGAGCCGTTCGAGCACGAGATCGGTGCCGGTGGCCGCGACCGGCAGGCCGAACAGCCGCCGCGCGGTCACCAGCGCGGTGGAGAAGCACCCGGCGACCAGCTCGGGGCGGTGCGCGGCGAAGCACGCCTCGGCGGGCGTCGTCTCGGGGGCCACGAGGAGGTCGACGCCCAGCTCCGCGGCGACCGGCCGCAGCTCGCGGGCGTGCCGCCGCCCGGCGGCGGGGTGCGGCTTGAACAGCACGGTCCGGTGGCCGCGCGCCGCGAGTCCGCGCAGCATGCGCTCATGCAGCGCGGCCTCCTCTGCGGCCGTGACCAGGCCGAGCGCGGACAGGTACTGGCCGAGGACGACCGCCTCGGCGCGGGGAGCCTCCTCGGCCGCTTCCCCCACCCGGCCCACCACGCGTGCGAACGACGCGTCCGTCAGGGACTCGGCCGGCACCCCGTGCTCGGCCAGGAGCAGGGGCGTCAGACCCGGGACGAGGTCGAGGTGGAGCAGCCGGGCGATCCGGCCGGCGATCTCCTGGGGGAGCGGGTCGCGGGTCGGCCCGTAGCTCATGAGGCCGTCGGAGTAGACGGTGATCGGGCAGTCCTTGACCAGGCCCGCGAGCGTACGCGACGGGGACACCGCGATCGACTCCAGCACCAGCTCGTCCGGCTCGCCGATCAGGTCGCGCAGCAGGCGGCCGAGCATGGGCGTCTCGATCGAGCGGGGCTTCCAGTCCGACGGGTGCAGCGGCGCGATGATCTCGTTCCAGGACAGGACGCGGTCGAACCTGTCGCGCAGCGCGGCGAACCCCGGCGCCTCGTCCAGCGCCGGGGTGACCTCGGGGATCGCCGCGTTGTTCGACACGAGGAGGACCCGGCCGCCGTCGCGGAACCGCCCCTCGTCGATCGCCGCCGCGAGCGTCATCGCGCCGAACAACGTGGAGGCGTAGAACAGCGTGGAGTCAGGCACGCGGCCCTCCTGTCGTGTGGGGGCCCGGTAGGTAGGAGTCGAGCAGCGCGGCCCGCTCGGGCTCCAGGCCGCCGACGGCCTCGGTGAGCGTCTCGTGGGGCAGCCGGGCGAGCGCCGCCCGCGCCCGCTCGTCGAACCGGGCGCGTACGGCCGGGGTGAACCGGTCGGCCAGCTCCACGTGGTGGGCGAGCAGCGCGCACAGGTTGCGGGCCGCCTTGGGCAGGTAACGCGGCTCGGCCTCGTCGAGCACGATGTCGTAGGCGTCGAAGAAGTGGAGCTGCCGCTCGTCGCCGATCTGCGTGAGCGAGGCCGAGAGCCCGCGCCGGTAGAACACCCCGGCGAGGGAGACCACGGCGTACGACCGGGCCAGGCGGTGCAGCCGCCAGATCCACGGGCGGTCCTCGGCGGTGTGCAGCCCGGCGGGGAAGGTCAGCAGGTCGTCCAGCTCGCGCCGGTAGATCCCCGCCCAGGCGTAGGGGTAGTCGACCATCGTCTTGAAGCCGGCCGGCAGGATGCCGTCGCGCGGGTCCAGCACGACGCCGCGGCGCGGCTGCGGCGCGCGGTGCGTCTCCCGTCTGCGGCCCTCGACCTGGACGTGGTCCACGCGCACGAAGTCGCATCCGAGCCCGTCGATGGCGGCGACGAGGCGGGGCAGGTAGCCGGGCGCGAGCCAGTCGTCGGCGTCGAGGAAGGTGACGTACCGGCCGGCGGCCAGCTTCAGCCCGGCGTTGCGGGCGCCGGCCAGTCCCAGCGGCACCGGGTTGCGGACGACCGTGAGCCCCGGCAGGTCGCGCCGGAAGTCCTCGACGACCTCCGGCGTCGCGTCCGCCGAGCCGTCGTCCACGACGACGACCTCGGTCTCGAACTCGCGCGTCCGGTTGCGCACCAGCGACGTGAGCGCGTCCCCGAGGTACGCCTCGCCGTCCCGGACCGGCACGACCACCGAAAGTGTGATCATGCCGTGACGCGGCGCAGGCGGGTCCGGGGGGCCTCCTCGCCCGGGTAGACGCGCTTCACGCCGTCGCCGAGTGCGGTCTCGATGATGCGGATGTCGCGGACCAGGTGCTCCAGGCCGGTGGGCTCCAGCGAGGCGGCGTGGTCGGAACCCCACATTGCCCGGTCGAGGGTGATGTGCCGCTCGACGGTCACCGCGCCCAGCGTCACGGCGGCGAGCGAGATCTGCAGCCCGCGCTCGTGTCCCGAGTAGCCGACCGGCACGCCGTACCGCTGCTGCAGCGTGGTGATCATGCGGAGGTTGGCCTCCTCCGGCGGGAGCGGGTAGGTGGAGGTGGCGTGCATCATCACCAGGCGCTCGGTGCCGAGGATCTCCACGGCCGCGTCGATCTCCTCGATCGTGGACATGCCGGTGGACAGGATGATCGGCTTGCGGGTGGCGGCCAGCGCGCGCAGCAGTTCGTGGTCGGTCACCGAGGCCGAGGCCACCTTGTGCGCGACGACGTCCATGTCCTCGAGGAACGCCACCGACGGCACGTCCCAGGGCGAGGCGAACCAGTCGACGCCGCGCTCCTCGCAGTACTTGGCGATGTGGGCGTACTCGTCCGCGCCGAACTCGGTGCGGATCTTGTACTCCATGTAGGTCATCTCGCCCCACGGCGTCTGCCGGATCTGGTCGCGCTGCTCGAGCGGCACGCAGATCTCCGGGGTCCGCTTCTGGAACTTGACCGCCTGGCAGCCGGCGTCGGCGGCCACGTCGATGAGCTTGCGGGCGATGTCGACGTCGCCGTTGTGGTTGATGCCGATCTCGCCGATCACGTACACGGGCCGGCCCGGGCCGACCAGCGACCGGCCGATCCGCACCGGCCGCGGCTGCCCGACGTGGCGGGGCACGGTGACGGGCGCGGTGACGGGCGCGGTGACGGGCGCGGTGACGGGCGCGGGGGCGGGGACGGTCTCCAGCGCGGTGGCCGGGCGGGCCGCGAGCACCCGGTCGGACAGCTCGCGCACGGCTCCGGCGCCCCCGGGGGCCGACAGCACGACGCGGGCGGCGGCGCGCACCCGGGGGTGGGCGTCGGGCACCGCGACCGGCCAGCCGACGATCGCCATGCAGGACAGGTCGTTGACGTCGTTGCCGACGTACGCCACCCGCTCGGGAGCCAGGCCCTCGGCGGCCAGCCACTCGCGCAGCGCGACGTCCTTGGCGCCGAGGCCCTGCACCACCGGCACGCCCAGCTTGGCGGCGCGCGCGGCGACGACCGGGTTGCGCTCGGTGGACAGCACGAGCACCTTCACGCCGGCCCGGCGCAGCAACGCGATCCCCATCCCGTCGGAGCGGCTGACCGCGACCATCTCCCGGCCGTCGGAGTCGACGAACGCGCGGTCGTCGGTGTGCACGCCGTCGAAGTCGGTGACGACCGCGTCCACGTCGATCGGCAGCGGCTCGTCCACGAACGGCGCGAGCGCCCGGGCGATCTCCAGGTCCTCGGGGGTGTCGATCTCGACCGCGTGGCGGGCGGGCACCGGCTGGACCGCGACCCTGCCGAAGAAGCGGTGGCCGCGCTCGCGCAGGCCCTCCGCACGCATGACGTAGAACGCGCCGGTCTCGCGGAAGTGGGGCTCGCGGTCCTGGCGGCGCGGGCGCACGGCCGGGTCGTGGTTCACCCCGTGGCCGGCGCCGGTCCAGACGAACTCGTAGGTCTCGGTGCCGGAGAAGACGGAGTCGGCCTCGCCGTCCAGCACCTTCGCGACGGCGGCGTCGAGGTCGCGGGGATCGAGGAACGCGCTGGTGCACTGGACGAGCACGACGATCTCGGGCTCCTCCTCGGACAGCTCCGACAGGGCGTGCAGCACGGCGGACTCGCTGGAGGCGGTCGAGCCGCTGAGATCGGCGGGCCGGCGCACCACCCGGGCGCCCGCGGCCTCGGCCGCCTCGGCGATCCGGTCGTGGTCGGTGCTGACGACCACCTCGTCCACCAGCTCGGCCCGCAGACAGGCGTCCACCGCCCGGGCGACGAGCGGGACGCCGCCCACCTTCTCCAGGTTCTTCAGCGGGACGCCCACGGAGCCTCCACGGGCGGGGACGACGGCCAGCACTCGCACGAGTGACTCCTCTACCTGCGACATCGGGAACCCTGTGACCCGTGGGGGCCGGGGTGTCCCGAAAACTAGCCAGCAGGTCCTCCAGTTGGGGGTTACTGGGCTGAACGACCAGGGGCGCGGTCCTTAACTTTGGGTGTCGCCGGACGGGTCGGCGCCATCGGGGGCGGGATCGCCCGCGGTGTCCGGGGCCAGCGGCAGCGTGATCACGAAACGCACCCCGGGTTCGCCGTCCGTGACGTCCTCGACCCGGATGGAGCCGCCGTGGGCCTCCACCACCTCGCGGGCGATGGCCAGGCCGAGGCCCGTGCCGCCCCGGTCGCGGCTGCGTGCCGCGTCGGTGCGGTAGAACCGCTCGAAGATCCGCTCGCGGTCCGCCTCGGGAATCGGCCGGCCGTCGTTGCGCACGCACAGGACGGCCGCGTCCTCGGTGCGCGCGACCCGCACGCAGACCACCGTCAGCGCGTGCCGCTCGGCGTTGTCGAGCAGGTTCGCCACCACCCGGGCGAGGTGGCGGCGCATGCCCCTGACCGTCACCCCCGGGGTGTTGTGGAGGTGGGTCGGCAGCCGTTCCGGCCGCCGCTCGACCTCGGTGACGACCAGGTGGGACAGGTCGACCTCCTCCCGATCAGTCTCGGGAACCGTGGGGATCCGCGCGAGCAGGAGCAGGTCGGCGACGATGGCCTCCAGGCGCTCGGTGTCGCGCAGCGCGGAGCAGACCGCCTCACAGGTGTCCTCGGGGTGCAGCCGCGCGCTCTCCAGCTGGGCCCGGATCCCGGCGATGGGGGTGAGCAGTTCGTGCGAGGCGTCGGCGGCGAACTGCCGCTGCCGCTGGATCGAGGTGTCCAGCCGGGACAGCGCGTCGTTGGCCGCCTGGGCCAGCCGGGAGAACTCGTCGTCGCCGGGCGGTTCGGGCACCCGGCCGCCGGGGTTCCTCTCGGTGATCTCGGCGAGCTCCGACCGGATCGCCTCCACCGGCCGCAGCGCGCGGCCCGTCACCTTGTAGGCCGTCCAGCCCGCGAGCGCGGTGAGCAGCAGGGCCGCCAGGAGCAGCGCCGGCAGCGTGAAGGACGTGTCGAGGATCGCCGGGGCCGCCCGGCCCGCGTAGACGAGGTCGGAGCCGGGTCCCGGGGAGACCCGCAGCACCGTGATGTAGAGGCAGTCGCGCCCGGCGGGCGAGCAGGCCGTCGTCTGGGTGACCTCGCGGTCGGGGGCCGGGCGTAACGGGCTCAGGCGGGGCACGCCCTTGGCCGCCGCGCTCTCGGCGACGACCCGGCCGTCCGGTCCCGCCACCTCGATCAGGTCGATGTCGTTCCCGCCGGTCGGTACGGGGTTGCGCAGGCGCCCTTCGCGGATCTGCGCGGCGACATAGGTGGCGGTGTCCAGGCTCCGGTCCCAGATGCGGTCGGCGACCAGGTCGCGTACGAGCACGTGCACCACGATCGCGAGCGGGATCAGCAGAATCGCCGCTGTCCCGGTGGCGAGGAGTGCCAGCCGGGCTCGCAGTGACGGGGAGCGCCTGGGGAGGAGCATTACCCGAGGCTACTGATGGTCATCTTTAGGGAAACTCGCGACAGCGAAAAGCTCACCCCAAAGTTGCCAAAAGTCTCTCAATGAGTGCAACCGGGCGCGGGTCTCCGCGCCCGGTTGCACTCCTGCGGGCGTCCCTACGGCCTCCCTACGGTGTCTCGGTGAACACCGCGACCGTGCGGGCGGACACGGTCAGCGTGCCGGTCGCCGAATCCGCCGCCGACTGACGGACCACCGGGTCGTCCGACGCCGCCTGCACGGGGTGCAGCGCGACCCGGGCGCCCTTCAGCGCGGGGACGGCGGGTGCGGCGGTCCTCCCGGTGGCGTTGAACACCACGTAGATCGCCTTGTTCGCGGGATCGACGCCGGTGGCGTCGATGCGCATGACGATCACGCCAGGGGCGCCGGACGGCGGGAAGGAGACCCGCCTGCCGATCTCCGCGGCGGAGCCGAGTGAGAAGGCGGGGGAGGAGTAGCGGATCCGCAGGAACTCGCCGAACCTCGCCCGGGCCGCCCCGATCGCCGCGCAGTCGGGTTTCAGCGCGGGGTCGGCCAGCAGGGGCCGCGCGTACGGCCAGCGCGCCTCGTTGTCCTTCGCGGGCGGCAGGCCGCCGCCGAAGCCGTTGCCCTGGCGGCAGTCCCACAGCAGGCGGTTGAACCAGTCGCCCGAGTCGTAGGAGTTGCGGTCGAGCGACTTCGACCGCAGCCGCTCGCTGCCGGCGTGGACGAACGCGGTGCCCTGGCCGAGCAGGACCGTCGCCAGCGACAGCGACTGCATCCTGACCCGGTCGGCCATCGGGGTGTCCCTGGGCAGCTTGTAGGCGAGCGCGTCGAAGAGCGTCTCGTTGTCGTGGGCGTCCACGTAGGTCACCGTGTCGCCGGGCCCGGCGGCGTACCCCGCGGGGCTGCCGTTGTAGTCGACCTCCGAGCCCTTGACCGGCGTGCCGGACGACCCGGTGAACGTGAAGTCGCGCAGGTTGCCCGCCAGCCCCAGCTTCACCAGGTCCTCGTAGTGCGCGAGCCGGTCGCCCGGCTCGTCGCCCAGCGTGGAGTCGGCCAACCCCGAGCCGAAGCCCCGGACGCCCGGGTCCGCGTCGAACGGCGTGCCGCCGCGCACCGCGTCGCGCAGCCGGTCGCTGAAGGTGCCGATCCCGGTGCCCGCCATATGGGCCTGGGTGGCCTGCTCGAACCGGGCGCCGTCGGCCACCTCGCCGAAGTTCCAGCCCTCGCCGTACAGGATGATCGACTTGCCGTCCACGCCGTCCTTGTCGGGCGTGAGCGCGTCGAGGGCCTTGCGCACGGCCAGGATGTTCGCCTTCGGGTGGTGGCCCATCAGGTCGAACCGGAAGCCGTCGACCTTGTACTCCTTCGCCCAGGTGACGATCGAGTCGACGACGAGCCTGCCCATCATCGCGTGCTCGGGGGCGGTGTTCGCGCAGCAGGTGGAGGTGGCCACCGTGCCGTCGTCCATGAGCCGGTGGTAGTAGCCGGGGACGACGCGGTCGAGCACGCTGGCGGGGTCCTGCCCGGCGGCGTGGGTGTGGTTGTAGACGACGTCCATGACCACGCGCAGGCCCGCGCCGTTGAGCCCCGCGACCATCTCGCGGAACTCCTTGATCCTCCGGTCCGGGTCGGTCGCGTACGAGCCCTCGGGCACCGTGTAGTGCAGCGGGTCGTAGCCCCAGTTGAACGAGTCCTTCGCGGCCGTCTCCGCGACGCACGCCTGCTGCCGGTCGGAGTCCGGCGGCAGCGCGGCAAGGTCGCAGCCGGGCTCGGCGCGATCGGCCTTCCGGTCGGGCACGGTGGCGAAGTCGAAGACCGGCAGCAGGTGGACGTGGGTCAGCCCGTCCTTCGCCAGGCTCCGCAGCTCGGTCATCCCGGCGCTGCCGGTCTCGGTGAACGCCTTGTACGTGCCGCGCTCGGCGGCCGGCACGGTGGCGTCGGAGGCCGAGAAGTCGCGCACGTGCAGCTCGTAGATCGACGCCCGGTCCTGGCGCACCGCCGGGGGCTTCTTCAGCGCCGTCCACCCCTCGGGCCGGAGCGACCGGTCGTCCAGGTCGACGATCCGGCTGCGCCCGGAGCCCGCCGAGACCGACAGGCTGTAGGGGTCGGTGACCTCGTTGGTCACGATCTTCCCGGCGGCCGGGGCGTAGACGGTGACGAGGTAGGTGTAGTACCTGTCCCGCCACGACGCCGGGCCGTCGATCGACCACACGCCCGTCGCGTCGTCCCTGCGCATCCGGTGGACCGTCCTGCGATCGGTGGACGGGCCGTCGTAGAGGGCCAGTTCGACCTTCTGGGCGGTGGGCGCCCAGACCGCGAGCCCGCCGCGGCCGGTGGGGCCGAGCGGGACCTTGGCGGCCCCGGCGTACAGGTCGTCGAGCACGCCCGGGATCTGCACGCCCGTGGCGGTCAGCAGCGCGCCCGAGGGCCCGCGCTCGATCGCCACGACCTGGCCGCGCAGCGCGTCGCGCACGAGGTCGGAGTCGCGCGGGTCCACCTTCAGCGCGCCGTACGCCGCCAGATGCGGCCACGCGGCCTTCTGCGCGTCGGTGAGCCGCCCCGGCGCCAGGCGGATGAGATGGACGTCCCCGGTCAGGTCGCCCTTCTCGTACGCGATGTCGCCCTTGGGGGAGTAGGCCAGCGCGTAGTGGTTCGCCGCGGGGACCTCGCCCTTCCAGGCGACCGTGTCGCGGTCGATCCACTGGGCCGTGGCCTTGGACAGGTCGGCGTCCGCCCCGGTGGCCGCGGGCTGCGGCAGCAGGTATCCGTCCACACCTGACAGTTTCCACACCTCGTGGCCGGTCACGCCGAGGTCCAGCGACTGGTCGGCCTGCTGGTCCTTCTGGTCGCCCTTGTGGATGATCCACCCCAGCGTCTTGGCGTCCTGTCGGAGCGGCACCTCGAAGTACACGCCGAAGGCGTCGGTCCCGGCCGGCTTGAGCGGGTCGCCCCACTCGACCGAGCCGGACGCGTCGCCCCAGAAGTGCAGGCCCCAGCCGTCGTAGTCGCCGTCCGCCCGGTGGTAGTGCAGCACCGCGACGTTCCGCGCCGCCGCCGCGCTGCCGTGGATCGCCGCTTCGCCCGAGTTCACGTACGCGGCGGGCCGCCTGGCCGGCACGAACGACTGGTCGGGCCCGGGGTCCTTCGTGTCGCCCTTGTGGATGATGTAGTTCAGCGGCGCGTCGGCGTTCTTCAGCGGCACCCGCCAGAAGGCCCCGAACGCGTCGGTCCCGTCCGGCGGCCGCGGGGAGGCCCACTCGGTGCCCGCTCCGTCGGCGAGCCCGTCACCCCACAGGTGCAGGCCCCAGCCGTCGTAGGCGCCGTCGGAGCGGCGGTAGTGGACCGTGGCGTACCCCTCGGCGGCGGCCCGGGAGGCGTACGCGTCCGGCCTGCCCTCGACGAGCCACACCTCGCCCGTACGAACCGGGTCGACCATCCGGTCGCCCTGGTCCTTGGTGTCGCCCTTGTGGGTGATCAGGCCGACCTCGGTGGCCCCCGGCTTGAGTTTGAGCCAGGCGAAGCGTCCGAACGCGTCCTCGCCCTCGAAGGCGACCGGCGAGCCCCACTCGACCGTCTGGTCGATGTCGCCCCAGGCGTGCAGCCCCCAGCCGTCGTAGTCGCCGCCGTCGCGCTTGTAGTGGACCACCAGGTGGTCGCGCTTGACCGCGCCCGGCTCCTCTGCCGCGGGCTCAGGCCCGGCCGTCGCGGTCGCCGTGGCGCCCGCGTGGCGGCCCGCCGCGTCCTTGACGACGGCCTTGTAGGTGAGCGGGGTGCCCTCGGGCACGCCGGTGAGGTCGTGGAAGACGCGGTAGGTGTGGCCGTTGGGGGCGTCGTCGGTGCCGAGCACCCGCCACGGCGTGTCCCCGGCCTTGACGGCGAAGGTGACCTGCGCGAACCCGTCGCCTGCCACCTCGGCGGAGATCGCCACCCGCCCGTCGCCGGCCGTGCCGCGCAGCGTCGTGCCGGGCAGCGTGAGGGAGATCTCCGGCGCCCCGGCCGGGGCGGCCAGGGCCCTGTCCGCGCGGTAGACGACGGCCGACAACGGCGGCACGGTCACGGACAGCTTCCCGTCGGCCCCACCGGTGAGCCGTTGCGTCCCACCGTAGACCTGCGTGAACGAGGCGCCGGGGGAGTACGTCGGTATTCGGACGGTCTTCGCCGCCGCGCCGTTGTTGAGCGCCACGACGAACTCGACCCGTTCCTTGGCGGCGATGCGGGAGAACGCGAAGACGTTCCCGCTCGCCAGCCGCACGGTCTGGGCGCCGTCCGCCAGCGCGGGATAGCGGTCGCGCAGCCGCGCCAGCTCGGCGATGGAGGTGTAGAGGGGATGGGTGGTGACGAAGTTGTCGGTCGCGTGGGTGGCGGTGGTGCCGATGAGGTCGTCGTCGAGGTAGTCGGCCGTCTTCGAGGCGAACATCGGCTGCCGGGCGTCCTTGTCGCCTCCGCCGCCGGTGAAGCCCTGCTCGTCGCCGTAGTACACGACCGGCTGGCCGCGGGTCAGGTACATGAGCTGGTGGGCCAGGCGGTCGCGGGCGAGCAACGCGGCGTCGTCGGCCGCGGGGTCGTCCTGCCTGAGGAAGTACCCGATCCGGCCCATGTCGTGGTTGCCGAGGAACGTCGGCAGCGACGAGGCGTTGGAGTCGGCGTCGGTGAAGTAGTCGTCCGCGGCGTACAGCCTGCCGAGGCTCGCGGCGTCGCCGCCGCTCGCGTACGAGCGCGCCGCCTCCTGAAAGCCGAAGTCCAGCGTGGCGTCGAGCGTGCCGGTGGTGGTGTAGCGGCTCTCGAACGCCGGGTCGGAGCTGTAGACCTCGCCGAACATGAAGAACCTGTCGTTGCCGAGCTTGGCGGCGTAGCCGTGCAGGGCGGGCGCGAAGCGCTGCCAGAACTCCATATCGACGTGCTTGGCGGTGTCGATCCGGAAGCCGTCGATGCCGGTCTCCTTGACCCACGTCGTGTAGATGTCGGTCATGCCCTTCACGACCTCGGGCCGCTCGGTCCACAGGTCGTCGAGGCCGGAGAAGTCGCCATACTCGGAGCTCTCCCCGGAGAAGGTCGAGTCACCCCGGTTGTGGTACATCGTCGGGTCGTTCAGCCAGGACGGCACCTTCGACCTGGCCGTCACCACCGGCGTGTACGGGAACGACTCGGCGGTGACCTTCGGGAAGTCGTCGCGCAGGGCGTAGTCGCGGTCGTCGAAGGCCCGGCCGGAGGCGTCCACGTAGGGGTAGGCCGCCTTGCCGCGATAGCCGTACGTCTTCTCCGCGTAGTCGATGAGATCGGCGGTGTGGTTGGTGATGATGTCGAAGAACACCTTCATGCCGCGCTTGTGCGCCTCCTTGACGAGGCTCTTCATCTGCGCGTTGGTGCCGAGATGCGGATCGATCCTGGTGAAGTCGGTGATCCAGTAGCCGTGGTAGCCGGCGCTGGCACCTTCCCCCGTGCCCTGCACGGGCCGGTTCCCGAACGACGGCGTGAGCCAGATGGCCGTGCTGCCCAGGCCCTTGATGTAGTCGAGCTTCCCGATCAGGCCCGCGAGGTCGCCGCCCTGGTAGAAGCCCTTGTCCGCGGGGTCGAAGCCGGTCGTCAGCCGGTCGCCGCTCAGCCCGCCCCGGTCGTTGGAGGGGTCGCCGTTCGCGAACCTGTCGGTCATCGCGAAGTACAGCCGCTCGCGGGACAGGTCGGCGCGGAGGGCGTCGCGGGCGATTTCGGCGTCGGACGGCGCGCCGGCCGCGACGGCGCCCGCCGTGCCCGTCGCGACCGTGTCCGTCGCGACCGTGCCCGTCGCGACGGAGCCTGCCGAAGCCAGGGCCGGCGCCGCCGGGGGAGGCGCCGGGGGGAAGACGATGAGCGCGGCGGCGAGCGCCGCGACGGTGGACAGCGCTGCGGGCACGCGCGTACGCCGGTGCTGGGGGGTCACCATGGCCCGGAAGCTACTGTCGGCCCCCGGCTCGTGCAAGACTTTGCTGCAACTTCCAGAAACATTGCAGCCATTCCGTGACCCACCGCCGTAACAGGCGCGAAACGTGTGTCCGACACTGTTGGTGTCGCACGAGAAGGAGGTGATGGGGATGCTGCTGCGGCTGCGGGTCTCGCTCCCCGACCGGCCCGGGGTGCTCGGCCAGGTGGCGCGCGCGTTCGGGGTCATGGGCGCGGACATCCTGCAGGTCACCGTGCTGGAGCGGCAGGCGGGCCGCGCGGTCGACGACTTCACCGTCTCCTGGTCGGGCGTCTTCGAGCCCGGCGAGCTGCGCGAGCGGATCGGCGTGGTCCCCGGCACGCGGGTGGAGGCCGTGTGGCCGACCCGGGAGGTGCCCGGATCGACCCCCGACTACGACCTGCTCGGCCACGTCGCCGCGGACCCCGACCGGGCGTACGTCACCCTCGTCGACGCGGTGCCCGACCTGGTCAGCGCCGAGTGGGCGGTGGCGGTCGACTCGGCCGACGGCGCGATCGTCCACGGAAGCTGGCAGGCCCCCGAGAACGTGCCCGCGGCCGAGCTCACCCCGCTGCGCGCCTCGGCGTTCGAGGAGGGCGGGCTGCACCTGGCGAGCGTGCCGATGGACGGCGTCCACCTGGTGGTGGCGCGTTCCCAGGGACCGGCGTTCCACCGGGCCGAGCTGGACAAGATCGTCCGCCTGGTGGGGATCGTCTCCGTGCTGGCCGGCGGCGTCAGCCGCACCGCCTGACGGTGGTCCTACCGGCGCGGCGGGTCGATGCGGGTGCCGTCCATGGTGAACAACATGAGCCGGGAGACGTCGACGGCGACCCGGCCGGCGTCGCCCGCGCGCCATACGGGCCGGTTGCCGAGCCTGACGATCAGGTCCGCGCGGCGGTGCGTGCCCGACTGCGAGAGCGCCGGCGGCTCCTCCTCCTCCACAGGGGCCGAGCCGTTCAGCAGGCGGCGCATCATCGACCGCGCCTTGCCGCCGCCCCCCGCGCCGTTCATCTGGCGGCGGTCCGGCGGTTCCGGCACGTTGACGGCCGGGATCCCGGCCTCCAGGTAGGCGAGCCACTCGTGGCCGTGATACTCCAGCGTCCTGACCCGGCCGAAGAAGGTCGGGCCCTCCGTCCGCTCCGGCACCGGCACCAGCCCGTCCGGCCGGATCCCCACGATGATCTGCATGCCGGTGTGCTGCGACACCGCGTACGCCCGTGGATCGGTCCAGGGCATCGTGATCTGATGAGGGCCGAAGTCGAGCATGATGAACTGGTTCTGCGGGGTGCGCACGGTCGCCGCGAGCAGGTTGAGCTGCTGGGAGTTGAGGAACGCGGCGGTGAACGCGGTCGCGGGGTCGTTGTAGACCTGCGCCGGGGTGCCGAGGTCCTGCAGCACGCCCCGGTTCATGATGGCGATGCGGTCGGCCAGGGTGAGTGCCTCGACCTGGTCGTGCGTCACGTAGATGGTGGTGACGCCGAGGGCGCGCACCAGCGACGAGATCTCCATGCGCAGCTCGGTGCGCATGCCGGCGTCCAGATTGGACAGCGGCTCGTCCATCAGGAACAGGGAGGGCTGGCGCACGATCGCGCGGCCCATCGCGACGCGCTGGCGCTGGCCGCCGGAGAGCGTTCCCGGCCGCCGGTCGAGCGTCTCGTCGATGTGCAGTGCGCGCGACAGCTCGACGACCCGCTGCTTGACCATGGTGGGGTCCGCCTTGGCGATCTCCAGCGGGAACGACAGGTTGCCGCGTACCGTCCGGTGGGGATACAGGGCGCCGTTCTGGAAGACCATCGCGACGTCCCGGTCCCGGGGCGCGAGGTGGTTGGCGAGCTGCCCGCCCAGCCACAGGTCGCCGGAGGTGATCTCCTCCAGACCCGCGATCATGCGCAGCAGCGTGGACTTCCCGCAGCCCGACGGCCCGAGCAGGACGAGGAGTTCACCCTCGTCCGCGCGCAGGTTCATGCGGTCGACCGCGAGGTACCCCCCCGGGTAGATCTTCGTCACGTTGTCGAGGACGACGGTGCTCATGCGCGCTCGTTCCTCCCGGGCAGGCACGCCCGGATCCCCAGCCTTCGGTGTGAATGATGAGGTAGTACATCGCGTCGCGGGCACTCGTGTCCATACGTGTCGTGAAAGATCCGCCATCTACGTGCAACTTCTCGTTACTCCTAACTTTCCCCTTGCTAAAGACGGCTGTCAGGGTCGCGCCGTGACCTCCCCGCGCCCCTTTCTGAGGCGTCAAATGTAACGAAATTGCTGAAAGTTTCTGTAAGGCCTTTCATCCCGTTCGCACCCCTGTTACGTTCCGCTCAAATCCCCCTGAGCAAGGAGTGCGACGCAGATGAGGCGAGTCCTCACGTCCGCGGCGGTGGCCGCGGCGCTCGCGTTGGCGGTCACCGCCTGTGGCGACGGTTCCGGCGACGCCGGATCGGCCCCGGCGAAGAGCGCCGCCCCCGCCGAGGTGGCCGGCACGGTCACCTGGTGGGACACCTCGGACGCCACGACCGAGGGCCCGGTCTTCCAGGAGATCATCAAGGACTTCGAGGCCAAGTACCCGAAGATCAAGGTCAACTACGTCAACGTGCCGTTCGCGGATGCGCGGGACAAGTTCAAGACCGCCGCGCAGTCCGGGTCGGGCGCGCCCGACGTGCTGCGCACCGACGTGGGGTGGGTCGCGGAGTTCGCCTCGCTCGGCTACCTCGCGCCGCTCGACGGCACCCCCGCGGTCGACAAGCCCGAGGAGTTCCTGCCCGTCCCGGCCGCCAGCGGCAAGTACAACGGCAAGACGTACGGCGTGCCGCAGGTGACGGACACCCTCGGGCTCCTGTACAACAAGGAACTACTGAAGAAGGCGGGCTACGACGAGCCTCCGGCGACGATGGCCGACCTCAAGAAGGCGGCACTCGACGTCAAGTCGAAGACCGGAGCGGGCGGCCTCGCCCTGAACGTGGACGCCTACTTCCTTCTTCCGTTCATCTACGGCGAGGGCGGCGACTTCGTCGACGTCCAGAACAAGAAGATCACGATCTCGTCCCCGCAGAGCGTGGCGGGGGTGAAGATCGTCGAGGACCTGATCACGTCGGGCGCCGCCGTCAAGCCGGCGCTACAGGACAGCTACACGAACGCCGAGACCGCGTTCAAGGACGGCAAGGTCGCGATGATCTTCAATGGTCCGTGGTCGAACGCCGACAACCTCGGTGGCAAGGTGTTCAAGGACAACCCGGACAACTTCGGCGTCGCGCCGGTCCCGGCCGGCTCGGCGAAGGCGGGCTCGCCCCTGGGCGGCCACGACTACACCGTCTACGCCGGTTCCAAGAACCTCGACGCGTCGTACCTGTTCGTCCAGTTCATGGACAGCGCGGAGAGCCAGGCCAAGATCGCCGGCAAGCTCGGCCTGCTGCCGACCCGCCAGCCCGCCTACAGCGCCTCCGAGGCCACGGCCAACCCGAAGATCGCCCAGTGGCAGAAGCCGATGGAGACGGCCGTCGAGCGTCCCTGGATCCCCGAGGCCGCCTCGCTGTTCCAGCCGCTGGTCGAGGGCTACCAGAAGCTCGCCGGCGGGCAGACGACGACCGAGCCCATGCTCAAGGACGTCGCCACCGCCTACCAGGGCATCCTCAAGGGCTGGAGCCTGTAGGACATGACGGCTGACGTCGTCGCGACGAGAAGGGCCGCGCCCCGTTCCGGGGCGCGGCGCCTCCTGTCGCGTCACTGGTACGCGTGGGCGATGACCGCGCCGGTCGTCATCGTGATGCTGGTGCTGGTCGGCTACCCCCTCGTGCGAGGCGTGTACCTGTCGCTCACCGACGCGACCGAGGGCAACATGGGCCGCACGATCGGGATGAACGTCATCCCGTCCACCTACGAGTTCGTGGGCCTGAAGAACTACGCCGACATCCTCACGTCCTCGGAGTTCCTCGGCCGGCTGGCCTGGACGGTCGTGTGGACGGTCGTGTGCGTCGCCCTGCACGTGGGCATCGGCCTCGGCCTGGCGATGCTGCTGAACCGGCCCATGCGGCTGCGGTCGCTCTACCGGATCCTGCTCGTGCTGCCCTGGGCCGTGCCGGCCTTCGTGTCCGCCTTCATCTGGCGCTACCTGCTGAACGGCGAGTTCGGCGTGGTCAACGCCATGCTCCGTGCCGCGGGGTTCGCCGGGATCAGATGGCTGGACGACCCGTTCTGGGCCAAGGTCTCGGTGATCGCCTGCAACGTGTGGCTGGGCGTGCCGTTCATGATGCTCGCGCTGCTCGGCGGCCTGCAGGCCATCCCGCGCGAGCTGCACGAGGCCGCCGAGGTGGACGGCGCCACGCCGTGGCAGCGCTTCCGTCACATCACGCTGCCGGGCCTGCGCCCGGTGTCGAGCACGGTCGTCCTGCTCGGCACGATCTGGACGTTCAACCAGTTCCCGGTCATCTTCCTGCTGACCAAGGGAGGGCCGGGCGGAGCCACGGAGATCCTCGTGACGTACGCCTACCGCCAGGCGTTCGAGGGCATCAGGAACTACTCGGGCTCCGCCGCCTGGGGCATGGTGATCCTCGCGCTGCTCGTCGTGATGGCCACGGTCTACCGGCGCGCGCTCAGGCAGCAGGGGGAGGCATGGTGACCCAGGCCGCCGGCCAGGCGCGGCCCAGGGCGCGGGGCCGCGACTCGCGCAGCCCCGGCAGGTCGATCGCCCTGCACCTCACGCTGATCGCGGCGAGCATCGTGTCGGTGTTCCCGGTCGCGTGGCTGGTGCTGACCTCGCTCAAGCCGCGGACGGTCATCGAGACCGCCTCGGTCGCGCCGATCGACCACCCCACGCTCGCCAACTACACGCAGGTCCTGGGGGAGACCCGGTTCCTGACGTGGGCCGCCAACTCCGTCATCGTCTCGCTCCTCACGGCCGTGCTCGGCGTGCTGCTGTCGGCGACCACCGGCTACGCGGTCTCCCGCTTCCGCTTCCCGGGCTTCCGCTCGGTGATGTGGATGCTGCTGATCACGCAGATGTTCCCCGTGGCGATCCTGATCGTGCCGATCTACAACCTGATGGCCGGTCTCGGGCTGATCAACCAGTTCCCGTCCCTCGTCATCGCCTACCTCACCTCCACCGTGCCGTTCTGCGCGTGGATGATGAAGGGCTACTTCGACACCGTCCCCGTGACGATCGACGAGGCGGGCCGGGTGGACGGACTGTCCCCCTTCGGCACGTTCTGGCGGCTCATCCTGCCGCTGGCCAAGCCCGGCCTGGCCGTGGCCGCGTTCTACTCGTTCATCACCGCCTGGGCGGAGGTCGCGTACGCGACCGCGTTCATGACCGGCGACGACAAGTACACGCTCGCGGTCGGCCTGAGCCAGTTCGTCGGCCAGCACAAGGCGGAGTGGGGCCTGCTGACGGCCTCGTCGGTGCTGATCGCCATCCCGGCGGCCGTCGTCTTCCTGCTCGTCCAGCGCCACCTCGTCACCGGCCTGACGGCCGGCGCGACGAAGGCGTGACCCTATATGAGAATCGGGGGATCCCAATGACCGAACTCGCCGTCCAGCCGTCCGCGGTCGCGACCCGGTGGTGGCGCGACGCGGTGATCTACCAGGTGTACGTCCGCAGCTTCGCGGACGGCAACGGCGACGGGATCGGCGACCTGCTCGGCGTGCGCAGCCGCCTGCGGTACCTGTCCGACCTCGGCGTGGACGCGATCTGGCTGACGCCGTTCTACCCCTCGCCGATGGCCGACTTCGGGTACGACGTGGCCGACTACCGCGACGTCGATCCGCTCTTCGGCTCGCTGGCGGACGCGCAGGCGCTGATCGCGGACGCCCACCGGCTGGGCCTGCGGGTCATCGTGGACGTGGTGCCCAACCACACCTCCGACCGCCACCCCTGGTTCGAGGCGGCGCTGCGGGCCGGGCCGGGCAGCCCCGAGCGGGAGCGCTACATCTTCCGCGAGGGCAAGGGCGCGGCGGGCGAGCTGCCGCCCAACGACTGGGAGTCGATCTTCGGCGGTCCCGCCTGGACCCGGGTCGAGGACGGCCAGTGGTACCTGCACCTGTTCGCCCCCGAGCAGCCGGACCTCAACTGGGAGCACCCGGAGGTGCACGAGGAGTTCGCCGACGTGCTGCGGTTCTGGCTGGACCTCGGCGTGGACGGCTTCCGGATCGACGTGGCGCACGGCATGGTCAAGGCGCCCGGCCTGCCCGACGTGGGCGCCCGGGGCCAGGCCGAGATGATCGGCGCGCAGGTCGTGCCGTTCTTCGACCAGGACGGCGTGCACGAGATCCACCGGGCCTGGCGCCGCATCCTCGACTCCTACGAGGGCGAGCGGATCGGGGTGGCCGAGGCGTGGGCGCCCTCGCCCGAGCGGCTGGCCAACTACGTCCGCCCCGACGAGCTGCACCAGGCGTTCAACTTCCACTTCCTCAAGACGCCGTGGGACGCGGGGCGCTTCCGGGAGGTCATCGACGAGTCGGTGCGCACGTCGGCGCTGGTGGGCGCGCCTCCGACCTGGGTGCTGTCCAACCACGATGTCAAGCGGCACGTCACCCGCTACGGCGGCGGCGAGCGCGGCCTGCGCAGGGCGCGGGCGGCGGCGCTGCTCATGCTGGCGCTGCCCGGATCGGCCTACGTCTACCAGGGCGAGGAGCTGGGGCTGCCCGAGGTGCTCGACCTGCCGGAGCAGTACCTGCAGGACCCGCAGCGGCTGCGCGACCCCGACAGCGGGCGCGACGGCTGCCGGGTGCCGCTCCCGTGGACCGCCGCGGGCGAGCCGCCGTACGGCTTCACCCCGCCGGGCACCTACGAGAGCTGGCTGCCGATGCCGGCCGACTGGCGCGACCTGTCGGTGGAGGCGCAGCAGCGGGACGGCGCGTCGACGCTCAGCCTCTACCGGACCGCCCTCGCCCTCAGGCGGGAGCACCCCGAGCTGGGCGACGGCACCCTGACCTGGATCGACAGCCCGGCCGGCACGCTGGCGTTCCGGCGCGGCGACTCGTTCGTCTGCGTGCTCAACATGACGCCGGAGTGGGTGGAGATCGGCCCCGAGTACGGCGCGGGCCAGGGATACGGCGACCTGCTGCTGGCCAGCGGAGGACCGGAGAGCGCCGGCGACGTCGTCCGGCTCGCTCCGGACTCCGCCACCTGGTGGACCGCCAGAGATGTCTAAAGTAATGCTCATGAACAACACACGGCTCGCCGACATCGCCGCCCAGGCCGGAGTCAGCGAGGCGACGGTGAGCCGTGTGCTCAACGGCAAGGCGGGGGTCTCCCCGGCCACCCGCCAGGCCGTGCTCACCGCCCTCGACCTGATGGGCTACGAGCGGCCCCAGCGGCTGCGCCAGCGCAGCAACGGCCTGATCGGCCTGGTGATCCCGGAGCTCGGCAACCCGATCTTCCCGGCGTTCGCGCAGGCGATGGAGAAGTCGCTGATCCAGCACGGCTACACGCCGATCCTGTGCACGCAGGAGCCCGGCGGCGCCCCCGAGGACGAGTTCACCGAGATGCTCCTCGACCGGGGCGTGTCCGGCATCGTCTTCGTCTCCGGCCTGCACGCCGACACCACCGCGCGGATGGACCGCTACACCCGGCTCACCGACCGCGGGCTGCCGATCGTGCTGGTCGACGGCTACAACGAGGCCATCCCCGCGCCGTTCATCTCGCCCGACGACCGGCTCGCCGCGCGCCTGGCCGTGCAGCACCTGGTGGACCTCGGGCACGAGCGCATCGGCCTCGCACTGGGGCAGCGGCGCTTCGTCCCGGTCATCCGCAAGATCGAGGGCTTCCGTCAGGCGATGGCGCAGTTGCTCGGCCCGGCCGACGTCGAGGACCTCATCCAGCACTCGCTGTTCTCCGTCGAGGGCGGGCAGGCCGCCGCCGCGGCGCTGCTCGACCGCGGCTGCACCGGGATCTTCTGCGCGAGCGACCTCATGGCGCTCGGCGCGATCCGCGCCGCCCGCGAGCGCGGGCTGTCGGTGCCCGGGGACGTGTCGGTCGTCGGGTTCGACGACTCGCCGCTGATGGCGTTCACCGACCCGCCGCTGACGACCGTGCGCAAGCCGATCGGCGCCATGGCGGCCGCCGCCGCCGAGACCCTGCTCGAGGAGATCGGCGGCACTCCCGCCAAGCACGTCGAGCTGGTCTACCAGCCCGAGCTCGTGGTGCGCGGCTCCACCAGCTCGGGCCCGCTGGTCAACCGCTGAGTCCCGCCACTGCCGCCTGAGTCCTGCCAGCTGAGTCCTGCCGCCTGAGTCCTGCCGCGGCCGCCCGTCGCGGCG
Source organism: Microbispora sp. KK1-11 (assembly GCF_006874435.1). Classification (NCBI taxonomy): domain Bacteria; kingdom Bacillati; phylum Actinomycetota; class Actinomycetes; order Streptosporangiales; family Streptosporangiaceae; genus Microbispora; species Microbispora sp. KK1-11. The sequence goes on from NZ_VIRJ01000015.1 coordinate 166,135, forward strand.
TGGAGCGCCCGGTGCGGGTCCGCCGCACCAAGAGGCCGGTCCCGGCCTGCCCGCGCCGGCCTGATCGCCTTTCACCCCTGTTCCGGCGCGTGTGCGAGGTCACCGCGCCGGACCCTCATGACGTCCTCAGGAGCGTTGCGAATGACCGATCACCCCTTCGACGTCCTGGTCGTCGGCGGCGCCGGCGTCGACACGACCGTCTACGTGCCCGAACTGCCCCTGCCGTACGCCGACACCTACGCCGTGCCGCCCGTCGTGGACCGGATCGGCAACACCGGCGCGGGAGTCGCGCTCGGCTGCCACGCCCTCGGCCTGCGCGTGAAGTTCGTCGACCTCATCGGCGACGACCCGCAGGGCGCGCTGATCCGCGACCACCTCGCCGCGCGCGGCGTGGACTTCGCCCACGCCCCGTCGGAGGCGGGCACCCGCCGCAGTGTCCTGCTCGTGGGCCCGGACGGCAGGCGCCTGTCGCTCTTCGACCCCCGGGTCGTCCCCGGCCAGCGGATGCCCCGCGACCTCTACCTGCCGGCCCTCCGGTCGGCCCGGCACGTCCACGTCTCGATCGTGGACTTCGCCCGGCACGTTTACGCCGACATCCCGGACGGCACGACGGTCTCGACCGACCTGCACGACTGGGACGGCGAGAACCCGCACCACGAGGACTTCGCCTACTCCTCCGACGTGGTCTTCCTGTCCGCGGCCAAGCTCGGCGGGCGGCATGAGGAGGTAATGCGGGCGATCGCGGAGCGGGGCCGCGCGTCGGTGGTCGTGTGCACGGCCGGGGCCGAGGGCTGCCACGTGCTGGCCGAAGGGAAGGTCCGCAGCTTCCCGGCCGAGCCGCTGCCCGGCCCTGTGGCCGACAGCAACGGCGCCGGCGACGCGTTCGTGTCCGGCTTCCTGTACGGCCGCCTGGCCGGCCGGCCCCTGGAGGAGTGCGTACGGCTGGGCGCGGTGGCCGGGGCGCACGCGTGCACGTCGGAGGGCACGCACGAGGACCCGATCGGCCTGGACGCCCTGCTGGGCACGGTGTCGTGAGACCGGGCGCTGTGTCGTGAGACCGGATGCCGTGTCGTGAGACGACGCCGGGCCCGCCACCGCAGGTGAGCGGTCGCGGGCCCGGCACCCATGGACGTGCCCGGGTCGCGGGCACGAGCATGGCCACCGGCTCCGCCGAGGGAGGAAGGACGGACCGGCGAGCTGGGGAAACTCAGAGAGCGCTCAGAGACCCAGCGCGGACGGGAGCGCTCAGGGGCGCGGCGCGGGTGGGAGCGCTCAGGGACGCAGCGCGGCGGCCTCGGACGCGAGCTTCTCGATCCTGGCGAAGTCGCCCGCCGTGACCAGGCTGCGCGGCGTGAGCCAGCTTCCGCCGACGCAGCCGACGTTCGGCAGGGCGAGGTAGGCAGGCGCGTTCGACGGGGTGATCCCGCCCGTGGGGCAGAACCGCACGTCGGGCAGCGGGCCGCTCAGCGACTTCAGGTACGCGACACCGCCGGCCGGCTCGGCCGGGAAGAACTTGAGCTCGCGCACGCCGCGCTCGGCCAGCGTCATCGCCTCGGTGGCCGTGGCGACGCCGGGCAGGAACGGCAGGCCCGCGGCGAGCATGGCCGCGAGCAGGCCGGGCGTGGTGCCGGGGGAGACGAGGAAGCGGGCGCCGGCCCCGGCCGCGGCCTCCACGTCCTCGGGCGAGCGCACGGTGCCCGCGCCGACGACGGCCTCCGGCACCTCGGCGGCGATCCGCCGGATCGCGTCGAGGGCGACCGGAGTGCGCAGCGTGACCTCGATGACCGGCAGCCCGCCCGCCACCAGGGCCCGGGCGAGGGGGACGGCGCTGTCGGCGTCGTCGAGGACGACCACCGGGACGACCGGCGCGAGGTCGAGAAGGTTGCTCATACCAGCTCCACATCGGGGTTTCGTTGGGCGAGCCAGGCGGCCGCACCCGTCAGCGCGGGCTGCTCGGCGGTGATCAGAACGGTGGCGATCGCGGCGGCGTACTCCGTCAGCGCCGGCGCGGTCGTCTCGAACCGTTCCCGGAACGCGCTGCCGGGGATCCGTGAGACCAGGCGGGGCAGCACGCCGCCGCCCAGGTAGACCCCGCCCCGCGCGCCGAGGGTGAGCGCCACGCCGCCGGCGAAGCCGCCGAGCAGGGCGAGGAAGACCTCCACGGTCTCGGCGCACAGCGGCTCGTCCGAGGAGGTGATCTGCGCCGCCGTACGGGCCTGCGGCGCGACGCCGCGCACGAGCGCGAGCCCGCGGTGCAGGCGCGGCAGCCCGGTGCCCGACAGCAGGTGCTCGGCGTCCACGTACGGCAGGCCGTCCGCGCGCAGCGCCCGGACGATCTCCATCTCCAGGTCCGTGACGGCGGGAACCGCCACGTGCCCGCCCTCGCCGGGCACCGGCTGCCAGCCCTCCCGTACGGGCACGAGACCGGCCACCCCGAGCCCGGTGCCGGGTCCGAGCACGGCCTTCGTCAGGCCGGCGGTCGGCGGCGGGCCGCCGAGCGGCACGAGGTCGTCCCCCGCCAGGTGCGGCAGCGAGATCGCCAGCGCCTCGAAGTCGTTGAGCAGCACCGTACGCGGGATGCCGAGTTCCTGCACGGACCCCGTCCATCCCGCGTTCGTCAGCCGGTACCGGTCGTCGTCGACCGGACCGGCGATCGCCAGGCACGCGGCCCCCGGCCGAACTCCGCCCGCATTGTCTGCGAGATAGGCGGCTACGGCATCGGCAAGGCCGAGATGCTGGGAAACGTCGAGTACGGCTACCGCCTCCGGCTGCCCTCCGGGCCGCGTCACCAAACCGAACCTGGCGTTGGTTCCGCCGATGTCCGCGACCAGCCAGGGAAGGCTCACGCGGCACCTCCGAAGACGCTCGCCCCGCGCTCGGCCGGGCCGACCGTGCGGCGGAAGGAGGCGAACAGCTCGCGGCCGGTGCCGGCCCACTGCTCGTCGGTCAGCGCGGCGCCCTCCGGCGTACGCCCGGTGAGGTCGGCCAGCACGGTGAGGGTCCCGGCGGCCGAGTCGAGGCGGATCACGTCGCCGTCGCGCACCAGCGCGATCGGCCCCCCGTCCGCGGCCTCGGGAGACAGGTGGATCGCCGCGGGGACCTTCCCCGAGGCGCCGGACATGCGACCGTCGGTGACGATGGCCACCTTCTGGCCGCGGTCGAGCAGGACGGCCAGCGGCGGCGTGAGCTTGTGCAGCTCCGGCATGCCGTTGGCCCGGGGGCCCTGGTAGCGGACGACCGCGACGAAGTCCTGCCCGTCGAGCTCGCCCCGCTCGAACGCGGCGAGCAGGTCGAGCTGGTCGTCGAACACCTTGGCGGGGGCCTCGATCACCAGGTGCGCCGGCTTGACGGCGGAGACCTTGCTCACCGCCCGGCCCAGGTTGCCCGACAGCATGTGGATGCCCCCGTCGGGGGAGAACGGCTCGGCGACCGGCCGCAGGACCTCGGCGTCGGTGCTGGGCTCGGTCCGCTCCTGCCACACCAGCGCGCCCTCCTTGAGGGCCGGAGCCGATCGGTAGAGGCCGAGGCCGCGCCCGGCGACCGTGAGCACGTCCTCGTGGAGCAGCCCGGCGTCCAGCAGGTCGCCGATGAACACCGCCATGCCGCCCGCGGCCTGGAAGTGGTTCACGTCCGCCTGGCCGTTGGGGTACATCCGGGTGATCAGCGGCACGACCTTGGACAGGGCCGCCATGTCGTCCCAGGTCAGCTCAATGCCGGCGGCCGCCGCCATGGCGACCAGGTGCATCGTGTGGTTGGTGGAGCCGCCGGAGGCGAGCAGCGCGACGACCGCGTTGACCATCGCCTTCTCGTCCACGATCTCGGCGACGGGCGTGTACTCCTCGCCGTGCGGGGTGATCTCGACAGCCCGCCGCGCCGCCGCCCCGGTCAGCGCGTGCCGCAGCTCGGTGTGCGGGTTGACGAACGTCGCCCCCGGCAGGTGGAGGCCCATGACCTCCATGAGGAGCTGGTTGGAGTTGGCGGTGCCGTAGAACGTGCAGGTGCCGGGGGAGTGGTAGGACGCCGCCTCGGCGTCGAGCATCTCCAGGCGGCCGATCTTGCCTTCGGCGAAGGACTGCCGCGCCCTGGCCTTGACCTTGTTGGGCAGGCCCGAGGTCATCGGCCCGGCGGGGACGAATATCGCCGGTAGGTGCCCGAAGCGTAAGGCGCCGATGAGCAGCCCCGGGACGATCTTGTCGCAGACCCCGAGCAGCAGGGCCGCGTCGAACATGTCGTGCGACAGCGCGATCGCGGTCGCCATCGCGATCACGTCGCGGCTGTAGAGCGACAGCTCCATGCCCGCCCGGCCCTGGGTGATGCCGTCGCACATCGCGGGCACGCCGCCCGCCACCTGCGCCACGCCGCCCGCCTCCCGGACCGCCCGCTTCAGCTCCGGCGGGTAGGTCTCGTACGGCTGGTGCGCCGACAGCATGTCGTTGTACGACGTCACGATGGCCACGCCGGGCTTCGCCGTACCGCGCAGGTCGATCTTGTCCTCGGCGGGCGCGGCGGCGAAGCCGTGGGCCAGGTTGGCGCAGCCGAGCCGCCCCCGGGCCGGCCCCCGCTCACGCAGCTCGGCCCCGGCGCGGCGCACCCGCTCCAGGTAGGCCCCGCGGCTTTCGCGGCTTCGCGCGACCACGCGCTCGGTGACCTCGGTGATAACGGGGTTCGTCACGGAAGGTCCTCCTCCTGCCGGGGCCGCCGCGAGGCGGGGTCCAACTCGCCCCGGGGCTGTCGTCCCGGGACGTGTGCCCGGCGGCACGTCCGGCCCCCGATCCGTTGATCGGGCACCAGGTATCGATCAGGCACGGATGGGACAGTATCGGGAAGTTATGCGACTTTTCAAGCCCACTTTTGTAACTCGAAATGAATAAGTCATTGAACTTAGGTGAGCTTCTGTGCTTCACTTACGCTCGATGTCACGTTTAGCCACTACCGGTGAGGTCCTCCAGCTCATCCGCAGCGGGGAGGCGGTGACGCGTGCCGACATCGGCCGTGTGACGGGCCTGTCCCGCCCCGCCGTCGCGCATCGCGTCGCCGACCTGCTCCAGCGCGGGCTGATCGTGGAGGACGCCGAGGGGCCGTCCACCGGAGGCCGCCCGCCCATGCGGCTGCGCTTCGCCGCCTCCGGGGGAGTCGTCCCGGTGGCCTCGCTCGGCGCCCGCCGCACCCAGATCGCGCTGTGCGACCTCGCGGGCGAGGTGCTGAACCGCACCGACCTGGACATCGACGTCGAGGAGGGGCCGGGCGTCGTCCTGCCCCTGCTCATGGACACCTGGGAGAAGCTGCTCGACGGGCGGGACGACGTCGTCGGCATCGGGCTGGGCGTGCCGGCGACCGTGGAGTTCGCCGCCGGACGGGTCGAGAGCGCCCGCGTGATGGCGAGCTGGACCGGCGTGGTGATCCCGCCGGTCATCGCCGAGCGGTTCCGCGTGCCGGTGCTCGTGGACAACGACGTGAACGTCATCGCGATGGGCGAGCACCGGGTCGTCTACGCCTCGGAACTCGACGACCTGCTGTTCGTGAAGGTCTCCACCCGGATCGGCGCGGGAGTGATCTCCGGCGGCGGCATCCTGCGCGGCGCGCTCGGCGCGGCCGGGGAGATCGGGCACATCCCCGTGCGGGACGGCGGGGGCGTGCTGTGCCGCTGCGGCAACCTCGACTGCGTCGACTCGGTCGCCAGCGGCACCGCGATCCTGCGCGACCTGCGGGCCAAGGGGCGCGACGTGGTGTCGCTCGCCGACGTGACAGCCCTGGTCCGGGCCGGCGACGCGGAGACCATGGCCGTGGTGCGGCAGGCCGGCCGCTGGCTGGGCGAGGTCATCTCCGGCGCGGTCAACCTGCTCAACCCCGCCGTCGTGGTCCTCGGCGGCGACGTCGCCGAGATGTTCCAGCCGCTGGTGTCGGGCGTGCGCGAGGTCGTCTACCGGCGCTCGACCCAGCTCGCCACCCGCAGCCTGCGCATCGAGCGCAGCCGCCTCGGGCCCGGCGCGGGCATCACCGGCTGCGCGCTCATGGTCCTCGACCACGTCCTGTCGGCCCAGGCCGTCGACGCGGCCGCCCGCTGACTCCCTTCCCCCGGCGAGGGACCGGATGCCCGGTTCAGGGTGCGCGGCTCAGGAGGCCGGGGCGACGATCGGCCGGGCCGGGCCCCACGCACGGTAGGTCGTCGTGAAGGACGACGAGAGCAGTCCCCGCTGCGGCATGGACGCCTTCCAGGCGAACACGAACCTGACCGGCAGGTCCTCCTGGTCGAGTGTCAGCGTGTATGAGATGCGGGACCTGTCCAGACCCCGCGCCGGGCTCAGCCAGCTCGCGAGGAAACCGCGCAGCACGTAATCGGCGTCCGCGACCTGGACCCCGCCCGAGTACGTCCTGCCGTCCTTCCCGGAGCGGTAGACCCGCGGGGTGGCGCCGACGAGGGTCAGGATCGTGGGGATCGAGCCGACGAGGATGAAGAGCGCGGCGCCCGCCGCCGCGCCGTCGCGCCCACGGGCGGCCGGCCCCTGCGGGTCGAGATCCAGCGGCAGCTTCTCGCCGTTCGGAAGGTGGACGTCGTCGGCGATGACGACGACGCGTTTCCGCTCGCTTTCCGGATAGGTGACGCGCATGTCGTAGGAGCCGCCGTAGTACAGGCGTGAGGGATCATGGGTGAATCGGCCGTCGGCCTCCAGGTAGGTGTCGCTCTCGGTGAACGCCCCCTCGCAGGCGAACTTCGCGGAAGGAGTGGCCGTGACGGCGGCGTCGATCGCCGCGCCCAGCTCCACCGGAGTCCCGGGAGCCGCGACCGGCGAAGCGGTCCCGGCGGCCGTGCGGCCCGGCGAGGCGGGGACGCTCGCGGTGGGTCCGCCCGCAGCGAGGGAGGAGGAGCCGGACGCGGCCGTCGGCACGGGTGATGCCCCCGGCCCCGAAGCAAGCGGCCCCGACCCCGACGGCGCGGCTCCGCCGGCCCCGGCAGGCAGGCGGGAGACCGCGATCCAGGTCCCCGCGAGGGCCGCGACCACCGCTCCCGTGCCGGCCAGCAGAGCCCGGCGGGGCAGCCGGTGCTCCCCGCCGCCCGTCCTTTCCGGCGCGATCTGCCCGATCGCCGCCTGCCGGCCCATCTGGAGCGCCGCGACGTCCCCGCCGGAGGGCGGCACGTCGTCCAGGAGGCTCAGGAGGACCTCGCGGGCGGTCGGTCGTCGCGTCGGGTCCTTGTCCAGGCAGCGTGCCACCAGGTCGCGCAGCCCGCCCGCCAGGTCACCGAGGACGGGTTCGCCCTGCACGATCCGGTAGGCGATGGCCGCGGGCGTGTCCCGGCCGAACGGCGGCGCCCCCGTGGCCGCGTACGTGATGGTGGAGCCCCAGGCGAACACGTCCGCCGGAGGGCCGATCCGGTCACCGTGGAAGTGCTCGGGCGCCATGTAGGGCGGCGTGCCGGCGGTGGGACCGGTGGTGGCCGAAGCGTCCACCAGCCGGGCGATGCCGAAGTCGATGACGCGTGGCCCGTCGGGGCCGACCAGCACGTTGCTCGGCTTGAAGTCGCGGTGCACCACCCCCGCTCGATGGACGGCCGCCAAGGCGGTGATGGTGCCGATGGCCAGCCGGTGCAGCACCGCGCCCCTGAGCGGTCCGCCGCTCTCGATCACCTGCTGGAGCGACGGGCCGTCGACGACCTCGCTCACGATGTAGGGCGGGTCGGCGTCCAGCCTGGCGTCGAGGATGCGCACTGTGCAGAACTCGGCCACCTGGCGTGCCGCGGCCAGTTCCCTGGCGAAGGACGCGGGAACGCCGAGGGACGGCCGCGCCCGCATGACCTTCACCGCCACCCTCTCCCCGGCCGGGGTCTCGCCGAGATACACGACGCCCTGGCCGCCTTCCCCCAGGCGGCCCAGGAGGCGGTAGTCACCCAGCCGTTCAGGGTCTCCGGCACGTAACGGACTTTCGGCCATGTAGCCCCTCATCCATCGCGATCACCGCTCTGCGGGCCAGCGTAGCGAAAGCGCCTGCCCCGTCCAGGCGTCGTGCCAGGCGCCCGATGGGTCGGCTCCGGCCGGGGATCCGGCCCGGCCGGAGCGGAATTGTCCGACGGGGGCACTAGGCTCTGTGGCGATCTTCTATGGCCCCCCAGGAGTCCTTCGTGCGTGAACGTGTCCGCCGCCTGATCGAGTCGCGGCGGTTCCAGCAGGCGATCACCGCGGTGATCCTCTTCAACGCGGCCACGCTGGGCGTCGAGACCTCCGCCGAGGCGGTCGCCCGGTACGGCACGGAACTGCACGTCGCCGACCATGTCGCCCTGTACGTCTTCGTGGCGGAGATCCTTGCCAAGATCTACGTCTACGGGTGGCGGTTCCTCCGCGACGCCTGGAACGTCTTCGACCTGCTGATCATCGGCTTCTCGTTCCTCCCCACGGCGGGCGGTCTGTCGGTGCTGCGGGCCCTGCGCGTCCTGCGGGCGCTGCGGCTGATCTCGGTGGTGCCGTCGCTGCGGCGGGTGGTCTCCGCGCTGCTCACCGCCATCCCCGGGATGACCTCGATCGTCGTCCTGCTCGGCCTCGTCCTGTACGTCGCCGGCGTCATGGGCACCAAGCTGTACGGCGCCGCCGCGCCCGAGTACTTCCGCGACCTGCCCACGTCGCTGTACACGCTGTTCCAGGTCATGACGGGCGACGGCTGGTCGGACATCAACCGTGAGTTGATGGAGACCCATCCCTCGTCGTGGATCTACTTCGTCGTGTTCGTGCTGATCTGCACCTTCGTCGTGCTGAACCTCTTCATCGCGGTCGTGGTGAGCGCGATGGAGGAGGAGGCCAGGGACGAGCGCTCGACGCTCGCCGAGCTGTCGGCCCTGCGCGAGGAGATCAGGAGCCTGCGCGAGAGCCTGGGCGAACGGGTGCCCTCCTGAGCCGGGTCTCTTGGACCATGATCGTCGCTTGCTAGACTCCGCGCATGCGGCTTCCGACGGACGCCGAGATCCGCGCACTGCACGTGAGACACGCGCCCACGGAGGAAGCGTTCGATCTCGTCCACACGCACTGCGAGATCGTCTGTGCGATCGCGCTGCGGCTGGCCGGCCGCGCCGGGCTCGACGTCGACGCCGAGCTGGTGCGGGCCGGCAGCCTCCTGCACGACATCGGCGTCTACCTGCTCTACGACGAGGACGGGCGGCTCGACCACGCCGGTTACGTACGCCACGGGATCCTCGGCCACGAACTGCTCCGCGGGGAGGGACTACCCGAGAGCCTGTGCCGGTTCTGCTCTCACCACACGGGGGTGGGGATCAGCCGGGAGGACGTGCTGCGGCAGGGCCTGCCGCTGCCTCCCGCCGACTATCACGCCGAGTCGGTCGAGGAACAGCTCGTGATGTTCGCGGACAAGTTCCACAGCAAGACCGAGCCGCCGAGGTTCGTCACCGCCGACGCCTACGCGGCCCACGTCCGCCGCTACGGCGAGGACAAGGCCGAGACGTTCGCGTCGATGTGCGCGGCCTTCGGCGTTCCCGACCTGCGGCCGCTCGCCGCGGCGTACGGGCACGAGATCGTGTGACCGGCGACCGGCGACCGGCGTGAGCCGCGAGGGCTACGGCGTCAGCACGATCCTGCCGAACACCTCGCCCGCGTCCATCTTCCGGTGGGCCGACACGGCCTGCTCCAACGGCAGCACCTCGTGCACCACCGTCTGCAGCGCGCCGCGGCTCGCGGCGGCGAACTGCTCGACGCGCACGGCACGCCGATCGGGCCCGGCCACCGTGTCGGCGCTGAAGGTGGCGAACGACATCGACTTCCGGAACGCCGCCATCATCCTCATGCCGAAGTCCGCCGGCGGCCGGCCACCAACCGCGCCGACGGCCACCAGGCGACCGTTCGGGTTGAGCCTGGCGAAGAACGAAGGCATGTCCGCGCCGGCGACGACGTCGATGATGACGTCGTAACCCGCGGGAGCGTCCGCGCCTCCCTCGCCGGAGCGGTCGAGCACGTGGGTCGCGCCGAGCTTGCGCAGGCGCTCGCCGCGCTCCGGCGACGATGTCGTGACCGCCACCGCTCCGGCGCCGCGGTGAGCGGCGAGCTGGACCGTCATGATCCCGATGCTGCCGGCCGCGCCGCGCACCAGCACCGACTCGCCGGGAGCGAAGCGGGCATGGGCGAGGCCGAAGTGGGCCACCACACCGGAGCTCCCGAGCGTCACCGCGTCGACGGCGGACAGGTTCGCGGGAAGGGGAAGGATCTCCTCGGCCGCGGCAGTCGCCTGTTCGACGTAGCCGCCGCCCACGCCGGTGAACGCCCACACCCGCTGACCGATCCACGAGGTGTCGACGTCGTCGCCGACGGCGATCACGGTGCCCGCCACCTCGCCGCCGGGGATATGGCCTTCCGCGAAACCGTAGGCGGCCAGAGCGCCGCTCCGGATCACCGCGTCGACGCCGCCCACGCCGATCGCCTCGGTGGCGATCAGCACCTGCCCGGCGGCGGGAGCCGGGGCAGGGAGGTCGATGACCGCCAGACCTTCGGGGCCTCCGAACGCCTGGATCGCGACTGCCTTCAATGTCTTCTCCGAGTTCTGGGATCGACCGGGACCCGGCCCGCGCCGGACACCGGCGGAAGCGCGGCGCCTCCACGCCTCGGACCGTAACGGGCGCCGCCGTCCGCACAGCCGAAGTGAGAGGGGCGATCGGCCCTTTGCCTCACATCCCGCGTTCCCGGGCGGCGAGAACGTTCGAACGCGCCTACGCCCTCGCCAGCAGCCCGTCGATCTGGTCCTCCAGCGGGGGCGCGCCGAGGCGGTTGTCGACCTCGTCGTACGGCACGGCGGGCGGCTCGTCGACGCGGATGGCGCGCAGGTATTCGGCGAACCTCTCCAGCTTCTGCCCGTCCCTGGCGAGGCCCCGGCGGATGAGCCGCTCACGCAGCGTCGGGCCGTCGGAGCGGATCCAGACCAGGCGCACCTCGGGTCCGCCCAGCGCCTCCACCCACGCGTGCCAGAGCGCCGCGTCGTGCACCTGGGAGGTGAAGGGCCCGCCGAGCATCACCGGGCAGCCGTGGGAGCGGATCTCCCTGGCCGTCGCCGTCATGCCGGCGTACTCGTGCCGCTTGACGTACTCGTCGTACCACGGCCCCTCGCGCTCGCCCGGGGGCCTGCCGTGCGCGGCGAGCGTGGCCTCGACGAAGCCGCCGTACATCGTGTCCTTGTCGAGCAGGGCGGGCACAGGGGCGAGGCGGGCCAGCAGCAGGTCGCAGACGGTCGACTTGCCCGCGCCCGGCGGACCGGACACCACCCAGACGGGAGCGGTCATCGCGGCGGGCCGTAGGGCTCGATGGGCGGATCGGAGTACGGCCCGCCGTCCGCCGCCCCGTCGCCCGAGTCGCCGACGCGCCGTCCTGCGTCCTCCGTCACCCGCAGGACGTACAGGTTCCTGCCGGGATCGACCGGCACCAGGCCGTACGCGGTGTCGACCTCGTCCTCGGTGAGGCCGAGCCGCCGCATCGCGGCCTCCAGCGTCGCGGGCGCGGCGAGCCGCACGGTGATGAGCACCTCGGCCACCGGCCCCGCCTCCCCCTGCTGGACGTCTCGTCACCGGACGGCGTGGCGGCCTAAGGCCGCCTCCGCGGCGCTGTGGGTTCTCAGGCCGCTTTCGCGGCGCGGTAGTGGTCAGGCCGCCTTCGCGGCGCGGCGGCGCAGCGCGGCGATGATGCCGGCGGCGTCCACCACGCCGTATCCGTAGTCGTGGTCATACCCTACGGCACTGCGATCATCGGCCGTCCGGCGGAGCAGGGTCCTGAGCTGGGCGGGCGGCAGCACCGTGGAGGGCCATCGCGAGCGGACGGCGGCGACCAGCCCGGCCGCGACGGGGCAGGCCGCGGAGGTGCCCGAGTCGGGCTCGTCGTCGCCGAGGGCTCCCGAGCCGGCGAAGTGCGTGTAGGCGCAGACGTCCGGCTTGCGCGCGGCCAGCCGCCCGGGGCCCTGCGAGGAGTAGCCCACCCGCGTCCCCGCCGTGTCGATCCCGCCGATCGACAGCGCGCGGGGATGGGAGTTGGCCCCGACGATGGGCCGGTCGGGGTAGGCGCACCTGCTGTCGCGGCACTGCGCCCCGCAGTTGCCCGCGGCGAACAGGATGTCCGCCCCCGCCTCGGCCAGGCTGCCGACGATCAGGTTGAACGGATGGGCCGGGTTGTCGGAATAGTTGCCGGGGTGGCCGGGCGGGAAGTCCCAGCGCGGGGAGAACGACCCCCAGCTGTTGGTCACCACGAGCGCCCGCGACTCGGCGGGCTGGGCGTCGAGGACCTCGCGCAGATGGGCGTACGCGGCGATCGCGTCGGACAGCAGGCCGTCGAGCGTCGAGCCGCCCTGCCGCCGCGACAGCAGCACGGGCACGTCCACCAGCGACGCCTTGGGCGCGGCGATCAGCGCGTCGAAGGCGCACATCGTGCCATGGTCGACCGGAAAGTCCCCCGGGGTTCCGGAGACGCTCTGCGGGTTCCAGCTCCGCTCGTGATCCACTGTCACGTCGTGGCCGCGGGCGGACTTGACGTACGCCGCGTTGATGCCGGTGTCGATGACCGCGAGGGGGACGCCGGAACCGTCCAGCCCCTCGGCCGTCAGGTCGGGCACGCGCAGCAGGCGTTCGACGTCGTGCCAGTCGCCGACGGCGGGGTCGCCCCCGCAGGTGAGCGAGGTCTCGATCGCCGGGTCGGCGTACACGGCGACCACGTCGCGGCGGGCCGCGGGCAGGAGGGCGATCCTGCTGGTGACCTCGTCGTCGGCGATCTCCCCGCGGACCACGACCGAGGCGTCCTGGGGCGCCATGGAGAAGACCAGCGGCTGATTGAGCGACAGCGGGTCCCCGCCGGGGGACGCGGGCATCGGGCGGGGCACGGCCACGGGGGCGTACGAGTGGTCGAGGACGACCCCGGGCAGGCCGTCGGCGACGTCCGACGCCATCGAGGAGACCGACGGGTCGGCGACGGCGGCGACCAGGTCGGGGGACGGACGCAACTGGATGAGTACGCGCACGACGAGTCCACTCCGTTACTAGGCGGATCGTGACTGGGCGGATACGTTACGTGACAACCTTGCTGCATCCGGAGGGCGGCGTCCACGCCTTCGCGGAAAATCCCGCCGGTGTCGCCCGGTCGGAAGCCCTGGCTCAGAAGTGCCCGTTCAGAAGTGCTCGTTCAGAAGCCTTCGACTCAGAAGCCGCACAGCTCCGACAGGCTCTTGGCCGCCTTGTCGTTCGTGGTGGGCGTCTTGCGGGGGCTCGCCCCGGCGACGACCGGGGTACGGGAGGGAGACGGACTCGGCGACGCGGACGGGGAGTGCGAGCCGGAGGGGGTGGCGGACGCCGCCGATCCGGCGGACGTCATCGGCGAGGCGGTCGCCGCGACCACGTTCCGGTCGGACATCGACTCCCGGATCGCGTCCTTGGTCAGCTGCCTGATCTTGACCCAGTCCGGGTTGCCCGTGTAGATGAGAGGCGGCACGAACTGGAGGCTGGTGATCTTGGCGCTGCGCACCTTCATGCCGAGCGGGACGAGGTGCTCCAGCAGGTCGCGGGGGATGTCGGTGCGGAACATGTGCCGGGCCGCCGCGGCGATCTTGTTGAAGTTCGCGAGCACCGTGGCCGGGGTGACCTGCTGGGCGAGCGCGCCGATGACGCAGCGCTGGCGGGCCATGCGGGAGAAGTCGTCGCTGTCCACCCGCGAGCGGCCGTACCAGAGCACCTCCTCGCCGTTGAGCGTCCGGTAACCGGCCTTGATGGTCCCGGCGGTGCCGAACTTGCCGCCCCACCTGATGTCCTGCTCGACCCGGATCTTGAGCCCGCCGACCGCGTCGATCAGGGCCGCGAAGCCGTACATGTCGACAATCGCGTAGTAGTCGATGTTCAGACCAAGGGTGTAGCCGATGGCGTCCTTCAGCGCCTGCGCGCCCTTGTTCTTGCCACCCATGACCTGGGGGTTGTTGTCGGCGTAGTACCAGACGGAGTTGAGCAGGCCCTGCCCCTCGGCGTTGAAGCCGTTGGGGAACACCTTGCGCAGGGGGCTGCTCGGGGGGAAGCGGACGTACTGGAGGTTGCGCGGGAGGCTGAACAGGACGGTGTTGCCGGTGGCGATGTTCACGCTGGCCACGGTCATCGAGTCGGTGCGCACCCCGAGCCGGTTGCCCGCCGCGTCGCCGCCGATCAGCAGGAAGTTCACGCGCGTGCGGCCGTTCCACGGGTCCTCGGCGCGTACGGGGACGGGGGTCGAGCCCTCCACCGGAGCCGTGACGTCGTCGAGTAACTGGCTGGCCGTCCTGATCGTGTTGGCGGTGAAGGCGAACGGGGCCGTCACGGCCACGCACAGCACGCCCGCGACGATGCCGGACACCACCTGCCCGGTCTGCGTCAGGCGCTGCGGGCGCAGAGCGACGAACGACAGGAGCACGAGCGCGAACCAGGCGAGCGCGCACACGGCGGCGCCGGCCATGACGGCGGTCATCGTGCTGCCGCGCAGCGCGACCCCCGCGTTGTCCTTCAGGCGCAGGACCAGGACCACCAGGGCGACCAGCACGACGCCGAACGTCGCCAGCAGCACGATCCCCGTGCGGCGGTTGCCCGCCCGCAGGTGGGCCGCCCCGGGCAGGACGGCCGACAGCGCCGTCCAGCCGATAAGGGAGGCGGTGGACAGCGGAGGGCCGAAACGCGGCCCCTTGCCGCGCGCGGCCGCGGGGGGCGGCGGGGGCGGCGGGCCCGTGGGTTCCTTGTCGTTCCCACTCCCGCCACGCCGGCCTGCGTCGCCACCGGGCCGAGCCGCGCTTCCGCTGCGCTGAGCTGCGTCGCCACCGGGCTGAGCCGCGCTTCCGCTGGGCTGAGCGGCGCTTCCGACGCGCTGAGCTGCGTTTCCGCTGGGCTGACTTGGGTCTCCGCTGCGCTGAGCCGCGCTTGCGCTGCCTTCGCCGGTCTGACCTGGCCGCTGACCTTCCCCAGGCCCTCCGGCCTCGTCAGCGGGACCCCCGCCTCGCATGGTTCACCGCTCTCTCCTCCGAAGCTGTGGCTAGGGATTCTAACCCCCATATCGGGACAAGGTAGACGTAAATCGGGGGGTCCATCACGACACGGAACTGGAGCCGACGACCCAGGTGTTGCACTGGTAGGCCATCGGGCGGGTGTATCCCTGGCGGAACCAGGCGGCGTTGCTGCGCGTGTTCCCGTGGTCGCGCGGCCCTCCCGGCTGGTCGCCCAGGTGGCTGTACGCCCACAGGAGCGTGTTGCGCCGGGTGGTGTCGATCGGATACGAGGCGGCGACCGACCGCATGAACATGCCGCCGAAACACGTCGCCTGCAGTTCGTGCCGGCGACTCAGGGCCATCTTTCCGCTCCGCGAGCCGGAGTCGAGCGTCTGCCGCCACCAGGAGTCGGAGATGCCCGACAGATTCTGGATGTGGTGGCCGTACTCGTGGGCCATCATGCTGATGATGATCCCGTTCCACGACCCGAGCGGGCCGTACTCCCTCGTCATGGCCGAGGTGGATGCGTAGATCGTGCTGTTGCTCGGGCAGTAGTACGGCACGTTGCTGCCGGGAGAGGGGTAGTCGCCGCACGCGCCCCTGCCCCTGCGGGCCGCGATCATGTACTTCGGCGGGCTCCAGTCGATCCCGACCCGCTCCAGTGCCGGCCCCCACGCCTTGCCCATGCACGCGCCGGTCTTGAGGATCAGCGCCTTGAACTGGGCGTGGTTGTAGATGCTGGCGTTCCCGGCCCGGCAGCTCGTCTTCGCCAGCGATCCGGCCCGGTAGAGGGTGTTGTTCTTCGTCGTGCGGTTGAGCACCGGAGTCGGCCGCGTCGTGGGCTGCGACGTCGGCTTCGAGGTGGGCTCCCGGGTCGGTTCCGTGTCCGTGGTGGCTTCGTGCGAGGGGAACGGCGAGAAGGTGAAGGTCGGGATCGCGATCGGCGAGACAGTTTCGTCGTGGTCCGACAGGCCGGCCAGTGCGCTCACGATCACGACGAGCACGAAGACCAGCGCCAGCACGCCCATGAGCGCGCCGACGACCGCCCCCGCGCCGGACTTGCGGCGGGGCGGCCGCCAGGCGGGCGGCGGATACGGGGCGGCGGGCCCGCGCGGGGGAGGCGGAGGCTGGGGGGCCCACCCCGGCCCCTGCGGCGGTGCCGTCTGCGGTGGTGCCTGCGGTGGCGGTGGCACCTGGAACGGCGCCGCCTGTGGTGCTGCCAGGGGCGCCGACTGCGGCGGTGCCTGGGGTGGCGCCGCCTGGAACGGCATGCCCTGCGATGGGACGGGGGCCGCCGTGTTCCCCTGCGACCCCGCTAAACCCTGCGGGTACGCAGGCCCGTTCGGCGTGTACGCCTGGCCTCCCTGGTAGCCCGCCGCCCCGTTCTGCGGCGCGTACGGAGCGCCGGGTGGGGCGGCGGGAGGCGGCGGGGGTGCGTAGGACTGCGCGTAGGGCCCCGCGTGAGCCTGAGCGGGGGGCTGCGAGGGTGGCTGCGCAAAGGACTGTGCGGGGGGCTGTGCGTGCGGTCCGGAGCCCGCCGCGCCCGGCCACCCCGGGGCCTGCGGCTGCGATTGCGCCCCGCCTTGGAACGGCGGCCCGAACTGCGGCCCGCCCTGGTAGGGCGTCGCGCCCGGGTATGGGCCGTTCGGCGCGTAGGCGCCGCCCTGCGCCTCGGCTCCTGGGTGCGCGCCTTGGCTATAGGTCGGCGCGGCCTGGGGGTAGGGGGTGCCGCCATTCGGTCCGGGGCTCGTCGGCCCGGGGCTCTGAAGACCGCCCTGTGGCTGAGACCCGGGGTAGGCCCCGGCGCCCTGCGGCGGGCCGCTCGGCGGGTAGACGGCGCCGGAAGGCTGCTGGCCGAAGGGAGGGGGGCTGGAAACGGGGGAGCCGGAAGGGTGGGGGCCGCTCTGCGGCGAGGCGTTCCCCGGATAGGCCGGGCCGTAGGACGGTGCGTTCCCCGGGTACGCGGCCGGGCCCTGGGGATGTGCCCCGGGCGGATAGGGACCGCCGTAAACCTGGCCTCCCGGCGCCTGGGAGCCGTTCTGCTGCTGCGCCTGCGGCGGGTAAGGAGCGGCGCCCGGCGCCTGCTGCCACGCGCCGCCCTCCGGGCCGCCCCACCCCGTCGGACCGTACGGCCCCGGCGCCGCGCCGGGAGATCGCGATCCGTCCGGCGAGCCGGGCACAGCCTCCGGTTGCGGCGAATACGGCGGCCCTGAATAGGGAGAACTCTCCCCGGGGGGATCTTGGGGAGGGTACTGCTGCGCCACGACTTTGCCCCCTTTGTGGATTTGGGGCAAAAGAATACTGAAATCTCATCCATCACGGATGTAGCAGATGTCGGGCACGATGTGTAATCGACCGGCGTGATCTCTGCGATGTTCCGGAATCGCCGGGCTCGTCTGCCCTAGCGTTTTTCGCATGAATCTGCAGCAGCTCCGTTACGTGGTCGCCACTGCGGAGCACCGCACCATGACCGATGCCGCCAGATCGCTCTATATCGCGCAGCCCGCTCTGTCCCGCGCGATACGCGACCTGGAACGTGAACTCGGAATGACGCTTTTCGCGCGCTCGGGCCGCGGGGTCGTCGTGACGGCCCAGGGACGCCGGGTCGTGAAGCTGGCCCGCGAGGCACTCGACGCGGTGGCCGAGATCGAGGCTCTCGCGACGCAGGGCAACTCCTCCGGCGCCGAATTGCGGATCGCGTCCACGCCGAGCCTGGAGCCCGGTCTCGCCGGGCGCCTGCTGCCCGCCTACGCCGCCGAGCATCCGGGGATCCGGGTGCACATCGTGCGGTGCGAGGGCCGGGAGGGGGTGGTCAGCGCGGTACGCGAGCAGCGCGCCGATCTCGGGCTGACCGACCTCCCGGTGCCCACCGACCTGGTGAGCCACCCGCTCGAACGCCAGGAGATCGTGCTGATCTCCCCGCCCGGCCTCGACCTGCCCGATCCCGTCCCCGTGGCCCGCCTCGACGGCATGCGGCTGGTGCTGCCCGCCCCCGGCAGCCCCCGCCGCAGGGAGTTCGACCAGATCTTCGCCACGTACGGCGTCCGCCCGATCCCGGCCCTCGAGTCCGACGAGCGGCGGGGCTGGCTGCGGACCGTACGGGAGGGGCGGGCCTCGCTGCTGTGGTATCGGGGCATGGCCGAGCAGGCGGGCAGGGCCGGCCTTGTGGTCCGCTCGCTCGACCCCTCGCTCCGGAAGATCATCGCGGTCGTGCACGCCCGGCGGCGGTTACCCGCGATGGCACAGGACTTCGTGGCCCTGGCCGAGGGCGGCTCCGCGGCGTGAGCGCATGCCGTGCGATTGGACCGTTCCACGACCGCGGCCCGCGGCGGGCACGCGATAGGACGACGTCCACCTAGTACGCTGGCGGCGATGTCCACTACGCCGATGCCCGCCGAGGCGCCCGGCCTGTCGGCCGTCCTGCGCCTGCGCGGCCGTGCCTTCGGTCCCGGCGACTTCGCGGTCATGGCCGTGGTCAACCGGACCCCCGACTCCTTCTACGACAGGGGATCGACCTACGCCTTCTCCGCCGCGGTCGACGCCGCCTCCCGCCTCATCGAGGAGGGGGCGGACATCGTGGACATCGGCGGCGTGAAGGCCGGTCCCGGCACGGAGGTCGATCCGGCCGAGGAGATCCGCCGCGTGGCGGAGGTGGTCGCCGCGGTGCGCGACCGGCACCCCGACGTGATCATCAGCGTCGACACCTGGCGGTCGGAGGTCGCCAAGGTCGTCGCCGAGGCCGGGGCCGACCTGCTGAACGACACCTGGGGCGGCGTGGACCCCAAGCTCGCCGAGGTCGCCGCGGCGTACGACATCGGCCTGGTGTGCGCGCACGCCGGGCGGGTGGAGCCGCGCACCCGGCCGCACCGCATCGCGTACGCCGACGTGGTGGCCGACGTGGTCGCGTACACGACGGACCTCGCGGAGCGCGCGGTCGCCGCGGGAGTCCGCCGCGACGCGATCCTGATCGACCCGGCTCACGACTTCGGCAAGAACACCTGGCACTCGCTGGAGGTCAGCAGGCGGCTCGGCGAGCTGGCCGCCACCGGATGGCCGGTGCTGGTGGCCGTCTCCAACAAGGACTTCGTCGGCGAGACGCTGGGCGGCCTTCCCGTGGACGAGCGCCACGCGGGCACGCTGGCCACGCTCGCCGTGTCGGCGCTGCAGGGCGCCCGGGTGTTCCGCGTCCACGACGCGGCGAGCGCCCGTACGGCTCTCGCGGTCGTCGCCCGCCTCGGCGGCGCGCTGTCCTGACCCTCCAGGGGCCCGGCACGCCCAGTGCGTCGTCCCCTGAGGTTCACTGCCTTCGACGAGAAGGGCCTGGCCGTCCCGAGCCCTCAGCGGGCCGGAGGCCGTCCCCGCCTGATCGGTGACGACGACGTCGCGTTCATCGTCGCGACGGCCTTGGTCTAGAGGTCGATGACGACCTTGCCGTGCACGTGCCGGCCGGCCTGAAGCTCGGCCGCGCGGCGGATCTGCTCGACCGGGAAGCTCGCCGCGATAGGCACCCGGAGTCGGCCCGCCGCGACCAGGCGGGCGACCTCTTTCAGGGCGCCGGGGGCGGCGTTCGCGCCGTTGGCCGCCGACACTCCTTCGACGTGCGCGGCGATGGTGCAGATGCGGCCGTCCGGGACGGCGAGTTCCCTTGCGGCGTGCACTGTCTCCGTCCCGTGCAGGTCGATGGCGGCGGTGACACCGCCGGGAGCGAGGGCTCGGACCCGGTCGGCCAGGCCGTCGCCGTAGGCGACCGGCTCGGCTCCGAGATCGCGCAGGAAATCGGATGATGTCGCCGATCCCGTCCCGATCACGCGCGCTCCTGCGATCCGGGCCAACTGGACAGCGAACACCCCGACCCCGCCCGCCGCGCCGCCGATCAGCACGGTGTCGTCCGGACCGGGGTCGACCACGGCGAGGGCGGCGGATGCCGTGCGCCCGGCGATCGTGAGGGTGGCGGCGGTGCGGTCGTCGACGCGGTCGGGAGTGTGATGGGCCTCGTTCGCCGCGATCCCCCCGGCCGGGTCGACCACCACGAAGTCGGCGACCGCGCGGGACAGGGCGCCCCCGAACACCCGGTCGCCGGGCGCGAAACCGGTCACCCCGTCACCGACCTGGTCGACCACTCCCGCGTAGTCGGTCCCGAACCCGGCCGGGAGGCTCAAGCCGAACCGGGCGGCGGTGTCCGCGTCGGCGGTCATGATCCAGTCCATCGGGTTCAGACCGGCCGCGGTGACCCGCACGCGGATCTGTCCCGGGCCGGCCTGCGGAGCGGGAACGTCACGGATGTCCAGGACGTCGGACCCGCCGAATGAATCGAGCCGGACCGCCCTGCTCCTGCCCGTCGACCGTTGATCGCTCTGTTCCTGCATGTACGCCTGTCTCCTTGGGGATGGAGGGAACGCCTTGAAACGGACTATGCTCCGTTTCCATGGATGACCCTAACACAACCGGAGCGTGATCCGTTTTGACTGAGGCGGAGATGCGCGCGCCACGGGCGGACGCAACCCGTAACCGCGACCAGTTGCTCGCGGTGGCGACCCGCGTGTTCGCGTCGGCTGACGCCGAGCCGTCGATGCGTGCGATCGCCCGCGAGGCCGGAGTCGGCATCGCCACGCTCTACCGGCACTTCCCCACCCGCGAGTCGCTGGTCGACGCGGTCTACCGGGACCAGGTCGCGCGGCTGACGACCGGCGCCCGCGAACTGCTCGGCCAGCTGCCCCCGGCCGCGGCGATGCGGCGCTGGATGGACTTGTTCGGGGACTGGATCGCGACCAAGAACGGCATGCTCGACACGCTGCTCGCGATGATCGAGTCGGGCGAGATCGCCCATGCACAGACCCGGAGCGAGCTACTGGCGGCCATCACCACGATTCTCGACGCCGGTCGCGCGGCGGGCGACCTCCGCTCCGACGTCAGCGCCGAAGACATCGCCGCCTCCCTCATCGGCATCTTCACCGTGGCCTCCCGGCGCGAGCAGGAAGCCAAGGCCGGTCGCCTGCTGGACCTCCTGATGGACGGCCTCCGGCCCGCCGCCCGGCCTGCCTGAGCCCGGATCGAGGCGGCCAGTACTCCAGTGACACATCAGGACGTCGCGGTGGCGGGCGTTGACGTTGCGCCGGCGCAGGCAGGCGTGCAGGGCCGGGCCCTGGCACGGTTTCCGGCAGAGCCCGGGGCGCCAGCGGAAGCAGGCGGGCCGGACTGGCCGCGATCAAAGCGGTGGACAGGGCGCTCGCGCCGTGACTAACGTGTCGGCCATGTCGAGCCCCGAGGCGTCGAGACGCTAGCCACCGGTCATTCGGTGGCTGACTCGTCGTACCGCTGAGCTGTCGCACCGCTCGTCTGGCGCGCTGAACCGCCGCGGCCGGCGCCGCCCGGCGTTGCCGTATGGGGACTCCCGCACGCGATCCGCGCCGCTGCGCGGTTCCTGTCACCGAATCACCGTCGTACGGGCCGTTCGTCCCGGGCCCCGCGCACGGTCGCCCCCGTCATCGAGTGCTTCCGTCGCCGGACCCCGGGTTCCCTCGCGCGGTGATCCCGCGTGCCCGGCCGGACGCTCCCCTCGTCGTCCGGCTGTGGCCCGCCGTGTCGCCGCGTCCTCATCGACCGTTCGCGATCCTTCGTGGGCTTTCGCGACCTCTTCGACGCGGTGTGGAGCTGTCATGCCAATCGCCATCTACATGCTCGGACTGGCGGTCTTCGCCCAGGGGACCTCCGAGTTCATGCTGTCGGGCCTGGTGCCCGACATCGCCCGTGACCTGCACGTGTCCGTCCCGGCCGCCGGGGCGCTGACGTCGGCCTTCGCCGTGGGGATGATCGTGGGCGCGCCGCTGACTGCCGTCCTCAGCCTGCGGTGGCCGAGGCGGCGGGCGCTGCTGGTCTTCCTGACCGTCTTCATGATCCTTCACGTGGCCGGCGCGGTCACCACCGACTTCGGCGTTCTGCTGGCCGCCCGCGTCGCCGGAGCGCTGGCCAACGCCGGGTTCCTGGCCGTGGGTCTCGCGACGGCGACCGCCATGGCCGGGCCCGGCGCCAAGGGCCGGGCCGCCTCCGTACTGCTCGGCGGGATCACGCTCGCTTGCGTCGCCGGGGTGCCGGCCGGCGCCGTGCTCGGCCAGATGTGGGGCTGGCGCTCGGCGTTCTGGGCGGTGGCGGTCGTCTCGGTGCCGGCCGTCGTCGCGGTCGCGCGCGCCGTTCCGGCCACGCCACCGGACGCGGCCGTGCCCGACGCGCGGCGGGAGTTGCGGGCGCTGCGCCGGCCCCGGCTGCTCGTGACCCTGCTGCTGGGCGCCCTGGTGAACGGCGCCACTTTCTGCACCTTCACCTACCTCGCTCCGGTGGTCACCGACGTCGGCGGCTACGGCCGGCAGTGGGTGCCGGTGCTGCTGGCGCTCTTCGGCCTGGGGTCGTTCGCCGGGGTGTCGATCGGCGGCCGGATGGCGGACAGGCGGCCGATGCGGCTGCTGGTGCCCGGCGGCCTGGCCCTGCTGGCCGGCTGGATCGTGTTCGGCGTGGCCGCGGGCGACGCGGCGGCGGTGTTCGTGCTCGTCTTCGTGCAGGGCACGCTGTCCTTCGCCGTCGGCTCCACGCTGATCGCGCGGGCGCTCTACGCTGCGGCCGACGCGCCGTCCCTGGGCGGCTCGTTCGCGACCGCCGCCTTCAACGTGGGCGCGACCGCCGGGCCCCTGCTGGGCGGGGCCGCCATCGAAGCCGGTCTGGGCTACCGATCTGCGCTGTGGGTCAGCGCGCTGCTGGTGGCGCTGGCGTTCGCCGTGGCGGGGCCGGCTCTGGCGGTGCGAAAGGCCGGCGGGAACGGCAGGAGAACGCCGTCTCCACGCGATGCCGTCCGCTGAGCACCGGCCCGCGACCTCGAAGCAGGCGCGGACGGCGTCGCAGTCGCGCGAGCCCCGCGCGGGGCCGGTGAAGACCTCGCCGTCAGTCGTCGTCAGTCGCCGTCCTCGTGCCTCCCGGCCCGGTCGCCGGGCACAAATCCCCGTATCCAGTGCCTGGGCGCGGGCATGATCGACGCGTCACCCTTGACGCTCTTCCAGATGGCCTGGTTGAAGACCTGTTCGTCGATCTGGTCCTCCTTGCCCAGGCTCTGCTCGGCGGACTGCGCGGCCATGGGAGCGTCCGCGCCGTTCACCTCGGCCATCGTGCCGGGCCGGATCGCCTTGTACGGCGTGAAGGCGGGCTTGTTGGTGAAGGACCCGGTCATCGGAGTGGCGTACGCGTCGAACTGGGTCAGCGGGCGCAGCCCGGCGAACAACTCGATCGTGCGGAGCATCGACGCGGTGCTGTAGAAGGTGGAGTCCACCCGCCCGGTCTGGGTATAGGGGCTGATCACCAGGGCGACCGTGCGGTGCGCGTCGACGTGGTCGGGGCCGTTCTGGGAGTCGTCCTCCGTGACGAAGACGGCGGTCGACTTCCAGTATCTCGAGTGCGACACGCTCTCCACGAGCTTGCCGAGCGCCCAGTCGTTGTCGCCGACGTACGCCCGCGGGGTGGGCGAGCCGGCCCTGGTGCCGGCGGTGTGGTCGTTGGGCAGGCGCACGAACTCCACGGCCGGCAGACCGCCGTCTGCCACGTACCGGTCGAACTCCCGCTTCCACTCGGTGAACCGGTCGGTGGGGCCGCATATGGCGGCCCGGGGCTCGAAGGAGCCGGGACCGTCGGGGCAGCCGAGGGCGAACCCGGTGAAGGCGTGGTCGGTGTGCGCGTCGAGCACCGGGTCGCCCGCGACGAACCGCCGCTTGGAGCCGCGGGTCACGTAGAAGCCGTAGTTCCGGAACGAGACGCCGGCCTTGGCGAGCCGCTGCCAGATGTAGGCGTCGTCGGGCCTCTGGGGGGCGATGGCCGGGTCGTCGCTCTCCGAGGGGTAGGAATGGTTGCGGCCGGAGTAGTTCGCGGGCCATCCCTGCTCGGAGTAGGGGTTGGAGTTGGCGGCGACCACCCAGTTCCAGCCCTGCGCGCTGACCTCGGCGTCGGCGTAGAAGTTGTCGATCGTGACGAAGCGCCTGGCCAGGGCGCGGGCGTTCGGCGCCGACTCGTCGCCGAAGAGGTTCAGCGAGGGGTCGCCGTCGCCCTTGCCGATGCTGCCGAGCTCCTGGTCGAACGTACGGTTCTCGCGCACCACGTAGATCACGTGCTTGATGGGCGAGGGCTCCCTGGCCCGGCGCGGCACCACGCTGGAGGCTGCCCCCGGCGTCGTGCCGCCGCCCGCGCGGTGGAAGCCGTTGTCGGCGTCGACCTGGCGGGTCCACTTGGCGAGCCGGTCCTGCCGGATCGGCAGCGAGATCCGGGACAGCGTGCCGACGATCATCGTCCCGGAGTACCGGCCGGGGGAGACGGAGGGGGCGTAGGGGTCGGGACGGCCGGGACCGTCGTTGGGCCCGGCGCCCAGGCCCTTGGCGTTCGTCACCAGCAGCCGCCCGCCGAGGGACACCACAGCAGTCGGATACCAGCCCGTCGGGATCAGGCCCCTGACCCCGCCCCGGGCGGCGTCGACGACGGCGACGTCGTTGTTGCCGGAGTCGGCGACGTAGAGCGTTTTCCCGTCCGGGGACAGCGCGAGCGCGTCGGGATTGCTTCCGACCCGCGCCCCGCGGTACGGCGCCAGGCTGATGGTGCGGATCGTCCTGCCGGCCGTGGTGTCGACGACGCTCACGTCGTCGCTGTCGCCGTCGGCGACGTAGAGGAGGCTCCGCGCCGGGTCCAGGACCGACTGGTTGGGGTGGGTTCCCACGGTGATCGTGGACAGGACCGCGGGCTCGGCCGCCGTCAGGTCGAGCACGGAGACGGTCTCGGCGCCCTGGTCGGTGACGTACGCCCTGGTGCCGTCCGGGCTGATCGTGACGCCGTACGGCGCGTGGCCGACGGCCACGGTCCTGCTCGTCCCGTCGGCGAGTGTGATGACGGTGGCCGCGTCGGCGAGGTGATCGGCGACGACCAGCCTCGCGCCGTCGGGGGTGACGGCGATCTGGGCCGGATAGGGATTGATCGTCTGGCCGTCCGGGTTCGTGACGGGCAGCGGGATCGGCGTGGTCTCGGTCAGCCGGTCTCCGGCGACGGTGTACACACGGATCTTGTTGTTGCCGCCGGCGCTGACGTACGCCTTCGTCCCGTCCGGGCTGAAGGCCGCACCCGCGAACACCGCCTGGGGCGAGGCGTACCGGATGGTCTGCCGCACGCCGCCGTCCCGCGGGGAGACCACCTGGACGGACTGGACGCCCTGGCCCGCGTTGACCACGAGCACCGCCCGCCCGCCCGGGAACGGCTTGGCGACGAGCGGAAGGTCCCCGAGCCTGCTCTGCGAACCGGCCGGGGTGACCCGGTATCCGACGGGAATGACGGCGGTGCCGTCGTCTTTTTCGACGCGGGGCCGCGGCCCCGCGTCGAACACGCCGGCACCGGCGGTCGCGACGCCGATGCCCAGCAGCGTGACGCCGGCCCCGGCGATGAGGGCGCGGGTCACCGCTCCGTGACCACGCATACCGACTCCCTTCCCGAAGACGCGTACGGGACGGCAGGGAGCGACCGATAAGTACAACGAGCGGCCGGCCTGGTAGCCGGGCATGACCCGCGTAACGGTTCGGCGAAGAGTGCGTCGACTCCTCAGGAGTACAGGACCGACAGGAACCGGACGAGGATCGCCTCGCGGGTCGCGGCCGGCAGCGCGTCGAGCACGGCGTTCACGACCGCCATTCCGGGCTGTCCCGCCGCGGTGAGGTCGATCCCCACCGACGCGGCGAGCTCGGCGAACGTGGCGTCGTCCAGTGAGTCGAGGTCGAGGGACGCGATGAGCTCGGGCAGGCCCTCGGGCACATCGGCCGGCCCCCGTCGCCGGGCGGCCTCGGCCGCCTCCGCGATCACTTCCAGCATCGCGTCCACCCCCGCGAGGGTCACACCGGTGACCGTCACGTGGATGTTGGCCGGGATCCCGGCGTACGACAGTTGCGGCTGGAGGAACCAGCCGAGCCGGCGCGCCTCGTCGGCGAGCACGAAGACGTCCACCTCGGCGGAGCCGGCGATGGCGACCAGGGCGGCCTCCGGCTCCCCGAGCACCCGCAGTCCGGGGATCTTGCCCACGCCCTCCGCCAGCCGCCGGGTCGCCTCCAGCGTCCTGCGGCCGAGCTCCAGGTAGCCCTCCCTGCCGAGGGCCTGCAGGGTTGCCCAGGCGCCGCCGAGCGGCCCGGCCGACCGGGAGCTCTGCACGGTCGCGTTGATGATCGTGTAGCCGGGCCAGGCCGCGGAGGCGAAGTAGGCCCGGCGGCGCAGTTCCGCGTCGCGGAACAGCAGCACCGAGGCTCCCTTCGGCGCGTACCCGAACTTGTGCAGGTCGCACGAGATCGAGGTGACGCCGGGCACGCCCAGGTCGAAGGGCGGGATCGCCGCGCCCGCCTCGCGCAGCCACGGCAGCAGCCAACCGCCGACGCAGGCGTCCACGTGGCACGGCACGCCGCGCGCGGCGGCGAGCGCGGCCACCTCCTCGACCGGGTCGACGACACCCTGCGGATAGGACGGCGCGGAGACCACCGCCAGGGCCGTACGGTCGTCCAGTGCGGCCTCGAACGCCGGGACGGAGGCCCGGTAGGTGCCGGGGTCGACCGGGACCGGCACGATCTCCATGCCGAGGTAGTGCGCCGCCTTGTGGAACGCCGGGTGCGCGGTGACCGGCAGCACGACCCGGGTGGCGCCGGGACGGGCGTCGCGGGCGGCCTTCACGGCCAGCATGATCGACTCGGTGCCGCCGCTGGTGAAGATGCCCGGCGCACCGGGCCGTCCGAGCAGCTCGGCGACGGCCCCGACCACCTGCCGCTCCAGCGCGACCATGCTGGGGAAGGCCGTCGGGTCGAGCATGTTCACTTCGAGCATCTCCGCGTACGCCCGGTGCGCGGCCTCGTGCACCTCCGGCAGCCCGGTGTCGTAGACGTAGGCCGTCACCTTGCCGCCGCGCACCGGCAGGTCGGCCTCCTTCAGGGCGGTCAGCTCGGCGAGCAGTTCGGTGACGGGCCTGCCGTACTCGGGAAGCATGAAACTCCTCAACGTGCCAGGGGGAGCCGGACGACGGCGCGCAGTCCGGGGGAGGCGTCCTCCAGGTGGACCGTACCGCCGTGAGCCTCGACCGTGGTGCGCACGATCGCGAGACCGAGCCCGGCCCCGCCGTCGTCGCGGCTGCGGGCGTCGTCGAGCCGGGTGAACCGGTCGAAGACCCGCTCCCGGTCCTCGGGCGGGATACCCGGCCCGTCGTCGGTGACGGTGAGCTCGGCGGCGCTCCCCTCGGCGCGTACGCCGATCCGGATCGCCGACGCTGCGTGCCGCAGGGCGTTGTCGACCAGGTTGGCGAGCACCCGCCGCAGGTCCAGCGCGTCGCCCAGCACGACGGGAGACGCACCGGGCGCGAGGTCGAGGCCGAGGCCGTACCGCTCGGCCGTACGGCGGGCCATCTCGGCCAGGTCGACCGGTTCCCGCCGCCCCAGGCGGCCCTCGTCGAGCCGGGCGAGCGCGAGCAGGTCCTCGGCGAGGCGGGACAGCCGGAGGGTGTCCTCGAGCACCCCCTCGGCCGTCTCCTTCCAGTCCTGTCCCTCCGGGTGGCTGAGCGCGACCTCCAGCTGGAGCCGGATGCTCGCGAGCGGGCTGCGCAACTCGTGCGCCGCGTCGGAGACGAGGGCCCGCTGGCGCGCGTCGGCCTCCTCCAGCCGCCCGAGCATGTCGTTGAGGGTCGTGGCGAGCGCGCGGACCTCGTCGCGCGCCTCGGGCACCGGCAGCCGCCGCGACCGCGCCGTGGCGCCCACCTCGGCCGCGCCCCGCCGCAGCAGCGCGATCGGCCGCAGCGTGCGCCCGACGACCAGCCACGAGACCGCCGCCAGCAGCGCGAGCAGGAGCGGCACGCCGGCGATCAGCACGTGCCCGATGGTCACCAGGCTGCTCTCCACCTCGCCGAACGACCGCGCCACGATCACCGTCACGCCGCGGTCCGCGCTCAGCGCCCGCACCCGCAGCGGTCCCGGCAGGGCGTACGGCCGGCCGTCCAGGAAGCGGGGCGCGCCGGTGCGCACGGCGGCCTCCCGCGCCTCCGCGGGCAGCAGGGGAACCAGGCGGTCGGTGTTCGGGGTGGCGTCGACGATCCGCCCGTCCCGGTCGAGCACCTGCACGATCGTGTTGTCCACCGAGACGACGGGATCGGACAGCCGGTTCGCGTCGGACAGCGCGACGATCTCACGTCCCCGCTGGTAGACCTGGTCGTCGATGCCGCGGACGAGCGCCTCGCCGAGCACCGCGACGAACACGTACGCCGACCCGGCGAGGGCGAGCGCCAGCACGGCCGTCGCGGCGGCGGTGACCCGGAACCGCAGGCTCTGCCGCCGCCACCACGTCACCGGGCGCGCGAGC
The DNA here is from genome assembly GCF_006874435.1 of Microbispora sp. KK1-11. Classification (NCBI taxonomy): domain Bacteria; kingdom Bacillati; phylum Actinomycetota; class Actinomycetes; order Streptosporangiales; family Streptosporangiaceae; genus Microbispora; species Microbispora sp. KK1-11. The sequence continues at coordinate 194,476 of NZ_VIRJ01000015.1, forward strand.
ACGGCCAGACCGGATGCGGGTGATTTCGGCCCCGGTGAGGTGGACACGGCTCAGCCGCCGTCGCTCGCGAGCCGGTATCCGGCCCCGCGCACGGTCTGCAGGGCGGCGCGGCCGAAGGGCGTGTCGATCTTCCTGCGCAGATACCCGACGTACACCTCGACCACGTTCGGATCGGTGTCGTAGGTGTCCCACACGTGCTCCAGGATCTCCGGCTTCGAGACCACCTCGCCCGGCCGGCGCATGAGGTACTCGAGCAGGGCGAACTCCCTGGGCGTCAGCTCGACCGGCGCCTCGCCCCGCGTGACCTCCCGCGCCGCGGGGTCGAGCGACAGGTCGCCCGCGCGCAGCACGGCGGGCCTGCGGCCGCCGCCCCGGCGCAGCAGTGCCCGGAGCCGGGCCACCAGCACCACGTACGAGAACGGCTTGGTGAGGTAGTCGTCGGCGCCGAGATCGAGCCCGTCGGCCATGTCGTACTCGCCGTCCTTGGCCGACAGCATGAGGATCGGCACCCAGTTCTCCTCCGCGCGCAACTGCTTGCACACGTTGTAGCCGGACATTCCGGGCAGCATGATGTCGAGCACGACCACGTCGTAGTCGCCGATACGGGCCAGGTGCAGGCCCTCGTTCCCGTCGTGCGCCAGGTCGACGGCGAAGCCCTCCGCCTGCAGCCCGCGGCGCAGCGCCGCCGCCATCCGCCGCTCGTCCTCCACCACCAGAACCCGCATTGCCCCAGTGTGGACCCTTCCGGACGTGGGGTGCGGCGAGCCTGAGAGCCCTCTCAGCCCGTCTCAGCGTCGGCACAGGAACGTCCCGGCAGTCTCGGGTCGTCAGGTTTTCCGCCCATAGTGGGAGATGTGAAATGGCGAAGAGAGCCCGCGCCGTGAGGTGGGGAGTGCCGGTGGCGGCGGTGGCCGTGGTGGCGGCTGCCGTGGGGACGGGACCGGTGATCGCGGCGGTGCGCGGCGACGCGTCCCTGCCGGACCGTACGGCGGAGCAGTTGCTGGCCGACGTCGCGCGCACCTGGCGGAGCGGCGGGATGCCGCCGATGTCCGGCACGATCGTCGAGACGGCGTCGCTCGGCCTGCCCGCGCTGCCCGGCCTGTCCGGGGGGCCGGGGCCGTCCGGGGCCTCGGCGGCGTCGCTGCTGTCGGGGTCGCACCAGCTCAAGATCTGGTACGCGGGGGAGGACCGGTTCCGCCTCATGCTGCCGGGGGAGATGAGCGAGACCGACGTCGTCGCCGACGGCGACACGGTCTGGCTGTGGGACAGCGCCGCCAACAAGGCGACCCGTCTCACCGCCCCGGCGGCCGCCGGCGGCAGACCCGAACACCCCTTCCCGCTGCGGTCCGGAGCCGCGTCGCCGTACGCGACGCCGGAGCAGGCGGCGCGGCAGGCGCTGCAGGCGGCCGGGACCGACACCGCGATCAGCGTCGGCGACGACGTCACGGTCGCGGGCCGCGCGGCCTACCAGATCGTGCTGACGCCGAAGTCGGCCGACTCGCTGATCAAGGACGTCCGGGTGGCGCTCGACGGCGAGAAGCTGATGCCGCTGCGCGTCCAGGTGTACACCAAGGGGGCGGCCGAGCCGGCCTTCGAGGTCGGCTTCGAGTCGCTGTCGTTCACCGCTCCCGCGCCGGAGAACTTCTCCTTCACGCCGCCGGCCGGCGCGAAGATCGAGCAGGGGACGGCCACGCCTCCGGCCGGCCACCGGCCGGAGGCGGCCGCCGAGGCGCACGACCGCGGTCGCGTCGTCGGCTCCGGCTGGGACAGCGTGCTCGTCACCTCCCTGCCCGACGTTCCCGCCCAGAAGCAGGACGGGAAGGGGCCTGACGGCGTGGACGTGACCGCGCTGCTCGACGGCCTGAAGGGGGCGGCCACCCCCGTCAGCGGAGAGTGGGGCAGCGGCCGGCTGCTGCGCACGAAGGTGGTGTCGATCCTGATCACCGACGACGGCCGCCTGCTCGCCGGCGCCGTGACCCCGGAGGCCCTCTACCGCGCGGCCGGTGTGAAGGGATGACCGAGCCCACGCACCGCGGACGAGCGGGGGTCGCGGTGGACGCGGTGGACGCGGTGACGGTGGGCACGCGCGCGGGGGCGCCACGGGAGGACACCGGGGCGCCCCCGCCCTCCCCCGAGGGTGCCGGCGCGCACGCCATCGTCACGTCCGGTCTCACCAAGCGCTTCCGCGGCGGTCAGGTGGCCGTCGACGGCGTCGACCTGGCCGTGCCGCGCGGATCGGTCTTCGGCTTCCTCGGCCCCAACGGCTCGGGCAAGACCACGACGATCCGCATGCTGCTCGGCCTGGTCGCCCCGACCTCCGGCACGTGGTCGCTCCTTGGGACGCCCATGCCCGCCGGACTGGCCCGGGCGCTGCCGCGCGTCGGCGCGGTGGTCGAGGGGCCGGCCTTCTATCCGTACCTGTCGGGCGAGGCCAACCTGCGCCGCCTCGACGCGGCCGACCCGTCGGCCGACGCGCGTACGGCGCGGGCCAGGATCGGCGCGGCGCTGGAGCGGGTGGGGCTGACGGCGGCGGCGGGCAAGCGCTACCGCACCTACTCGCTCGGCATGCGCCAGCGCCTGGCCATCGCGGCCGCGCTGCTGGTCTCGAGGGAGCTGCTCGTGCTGGACGAGCCGACCAACGGCCTCGATCCGCAGGGCACCCGGGAGGTCCGCACGCTGATCAGGAGGATCGCCGAGGACGGCACGACCGTCTTCGTCTCCTCCCACCTGCTGAGCGAGGTCGAGCAGATGTGCACCCACGTGGGCGTCATGCGCACCGGCAGACTCGTCGCCCAGGGCCCGATCGCCGCGCTGCGCGCCTCGGGCGAGGAGCCGCGCCTGCGCGTCGAGACGCCGGACGTCGGCGCGGCGGCGGCCGTGCTGGCCCGGGCCGGGCTCGGCGACGTGCGCGCCGCGGACGACGAGGTCACGGCGGTCATCGGCGCCCGGGCGCCGGAAGAGATCTGCGCGCTGCTCGTCGGCGAGGACGTGGCCGTGCGCGGGTTCGGCGTGGTGCGTCCCACGCTCGAGGAGGTCTTCGTCGGTCTGACGGGGGAGGGGTTCGATGTCGGTGCGTGAGAACACGGCGGCCGTGTCCGAGGCCCGGACGGAGGAGGAGGCCACGCCGTCAGGGCGGGCGGAGGCGCGGACGGTGCCACGGGAGGAGGGGCCGTCGGCGCACGCCGCCGGGCCCGCCCCGGGCCACGTGCGGCACCTGACACGGCTGCTGGCCTCCGAGATCGGGCTGACGTTCCGCCGCCCGCGCAATCTCGCGATGCTCGGGGTGCTCGCGGTCGTGCCGGTGCTGGTCGGCGTCGCGGTGCGGGTCGCGTCGGACGGCGACGCGGGCGGCTCGATCATCGGCCAGATCGCCGGCAACGGCCTGATGCTGACCTTCGCGGCGTTCGTCGTCATGATGCCGATCGTGCTGCCGCTGACCGTGGCGGTCGTGGCGGGCGACGCGATCGCCGGCGAGGCGGCGCAGGGCACGCTGCGCTACCTGCTGGTCGCTCCGGCGGGCCGGACCAGGCTGCTGCTGGTGAAGTACGCCAACGTCGTGGTCTTCTGCCTCGCGGCGTGCGCGCTGGTGGCGCTGTCGGCGCTGGTGACCGGGCTGGTGCTGTTTCCTGTCGGACCGGTGACGCTGCTGTCCGGCACGACGATCCCGGCGGCCGACGCCCTGCTGCGCGTCGGGGTGGTCGTCCTGTACGCCGCCGCGGGGATGGCCGCGCTCGGCGCGGTGGCCCTCGCCGTCTCCACGCTGACCGAGGCGCCGATCGGGGCGGTGGCCGCGAGCGTCGTGCTGGTGGTGGTCAGCCAGGTCCTGAGCGCGATCCCGCAGGTGGCGGCCGTGCGGCCGGTCCTGCTGACCTCGTGGTGGGGCGCGTTCGACGGGGCGTTGCGGGCGCCGGTGGCGTTCGACCAGATGGGGCAGGGGCTGCTCGCCTTCGCCGCGTACGTCCTGGTTTTCGGCTCCCTCGCCTGGTCGCGCTTCACGAGCAAGGACATCACGGCGTAAGTGCTGCCCTTTACCGTTCTTTGTCGCTAGTGTTGCCGCGGACCTCTCACCCAAGGCGGTGTTCATGCGGCACTTCTTCGGGCTGCTCCTGGGCGTTGTCGTCGCGGCGGCTCTTCTCCTCGGTGGTGGATGGGCGTCCCAGGAGGCGGTCCGGGGAGCGGCACAGAGCATCGATCCGGCCAAGGACACGCGGATGCTGATCGCCCTCGGCGTGATGGCCGTCGTGGGCCTGCTGCTCGGGCTGGTGCTGGTCGGCCGGGTGTCTCCGCTGGCGACGTTCGTCCCGTCGATGGCGTTGCTGGCGTGGACCGTGGTCTACGTCCTCGACGTGTCGCGCGCCGCGAGCCTCCTGCCCACCGGGCCGTCCGTGCAGGCCGAGTTGCTGCAGGCCGGCCGGGGCATGCTCACGCTGCTGTCCACCGGCGTGTACGGCCTGCTCGGCGTCGCGCTGTTCCTCCCGGTGCTCATGCCGTCCCGCTGGGCCCGTCCTGAGCCGGACGAGGAGCAGGAGGAGTACGAGGAGTCGTTCGGCTTCTGAGATAGAGGTCGGCCACCACCTCCTCGATCGACGTCACGCCGGGCGCTGTCGCCCGCAGGTCGTCCGGGGTGCCGTCGAAGGCCGGCCGGCCGTGGTCGATCAGCAGCACGCGGCGGCACAGCCGTTCCACGTCGCCCAGGTCGAGCAGGTCGCACATCTCGTCGAGCCGCTCGCGGAACCCACCTTGCGATCTACTTTGTAAAGGGGCCGGACCGGTTCCAGGCTGTCCCGGAGCGGCAGGTCCCACCACAGTGTCGTCCGCTGGCCGAAGACGACGCCGATCCTGCGGGCGAGAGCCGTACGGCGCCGGGAGGGATCGAGACCGGCCACCCTGATCCGGCCCGACGTGGGCGTGAGGATCCCGGTCAGCATCTTGATCGTGGTGGACTTGCCCGCGCCGTTCGGGCCGAGGCAGGCGACGAACTCCCCGGCCCCGATGCCGAAGGACAGGTCCCGTACGGCGTGCACGACACGGCGGCGATCACCGGTCGGCGAGGCGGTGGACGAAGCGCAGCCCCGACCACACCTCGTCCACGGCGCAGACCTTGTTGTCCACCAGCCCCTCGGCGAGCCCGAAGGCGCGGACGACGTCGCCCGACAGGTCGGTGGCGACGCCGCTCGACTTCTTGGGCCAGCCCACCCACAGGCCGCCGTCCCGCGCCAGGCGCTCGCGCGCCCGGGGGAACCCCGATCGCAGGGCGGCCTCGTCGGGGCAGAACACGACGATCACGTCATACGGCTCGGGACTTCCGTCGTCCTTGTCGTGGCCGTCGATAGGCAGATTTTGCGGAGCGTTTACCAGCAACACGCGGTGGCCGGGCTTGACACCGAGCTTCCGGGGCAGCGGAACCCCCGAATATCTATTCATAGGTGGCTCATGTCCTGCGACGTTACCCTCTCGTAACACCGCTGTAAGGGGAGTGAAACGTACCTACCGGTAGAACGGATGACCTATTGGGGAATGTCCCTTTTGGGAGGCTTGCATGGGACATGAGCTGAACGTAGACATCCGTCCGGAATATCCGGTCAGTTGGCAGGCCGCCGCGATCAACGGGGTCCTGCGGGGCACCATGAAACCGATCTCCACCATCCTCGTGCGCAACACCACGGGGATGGCCGTGGCCAGCCGCATCATCTGCCTCGGCGAGCGGGTCCCCGGCATCCTCCCCAAGCACGTGTCCATCGTTCCAGACGCGTTCGGCGCGTGCACGGGGGAATGGGTGCACGGCGGGCCCGGCCTGGACGAGGACAAGGTCGTGCTCTACTTCCACGGCGGGGCGTACTTCGTCTGCTCCCCGGCCACCCACCGGCCGATCACCTGGCGGCTTTCGGCCGTCACCGGCCGTCCGGTGTTCTCCCTCGACTACCGCCAGGGGCCGGTCCACTCCCTCGCCGAGTCGCTGACGGACGCGCTCCAGGCGTACGAGTGCCTGCTCGACCTCGGGTACGCCGCCCAGGACATCGTGCTGGCCGGGGACTCCGCCGGAGGCCATCTCACCCTCGCCACGCTGCTGTCCCTCCGCGACCGGGGCATGCCCCTTCCCGCCGCCGGGATCTGCCTGTCCCCCTGGGCCGACCTCAGCTCCAGCCGCCGCCGCGCCAACGTCTGGTCCGACCCCATGCTCCCCGCCGGCCGCGTCGACTGGCTCGCCCGCCGCTGGACCGACGGCCTCGACTGCTTCGACCCCCTCGTGTCCCCCGTGTACGGCGACTACACCGGCATCCCCCCGCTGATGATCGTCACCGGCTCCACCGAGGTCCTGCGCGACGAGGCCCGCCGGGTCGCCGTGAGCGCCCGCGAGAACGGCGTGCAGGTGACCTACGAGGAGTGGAACCGCATGCCGCACATCTTCCCCCTCCTCGCCGACGTCCTCCCGGAAGGCCGCCTGTTCTTCGAGCACGTCTCCCGCTTCCTCGGCGCCGTCCACGCCAACCACCCCGCCTCCGGCGTCGAGGCAGCCTGATCCGGCCGGCCGCCTCCTGAGCCTCTCGATCGGGTCGAGGCGCGCTTTGTGGCATATGAGGCCTATGTGACCTGCGGCTTCTCCGCCCGGCCTTACCTCAGGGTGCTATTGGCCTTACCTCTCATGCCGCTTGGCGCTACTTGAGCGCGTGGCGCGTTCCAAACGGCCACAGTGGCTGTGCGGCACTTCGAGAGAGGTAGCTTCCGTATGGCACGTGGCGGAACGGCTTCCCAGAACGGCATGCCTCCCGGTGTGCGCCCGCTGACCGTGGGCGACCCGGTCGTCATCGGGCGCTACCTGCTGCTCGGCCGGCTGGGCAGCGGCGGAATGGGCGTGGTCTACCTGGCCGAGCATCCCCGCGGGGGGTACGTCGCGCTGAAGACGCCGCATCCGGTGCACCTGGGGGACCCCACGCTGCGGGCCCGCTTCGCCGAGGAGGTCGCGCTCTCCCGGCGCGTGGTGCCGTTCTGCACGGCCGCCGTCATCGAGGACGGTCTCGACGGCGAGCGGCCCTACCTCGTCACCGAGTACGTCCCCGGCCCCGCGCTCTCCCAGGTGGTCGCCGCCCGGGGGCCGCTCACCCCCGACCTCGCGTACGGCGTGGCCCTCGGCACGGCCGCCGCGCTCGTGGCCACGCACGAGGCCGGCCTGGTCCACCGGGACCTCAAGCCCGGCAACGTGCTGCTGTCGCCGCGCGGGCCGTTCGTCATCGACTTCGGGATCGCCCGTGACCTCGACGTCGCGATGGCGCACACGCAGGCCGGGCAGATCATGGGCAGTCCGGGCTGGGTCGCCCCCGAGCGGCTTCGCGGCCACCACGCCATCCCCGCCTCGGACGTCTTCTCCTGGGGCTGCCTGGTCGCGTTCGCGGCGACCGGGCTGCATCCGTTCGGCGCCGGCGACCTCGACGTGCTCACCCGGCGCATCCTGGTCGAGGAGCCTCGGATCGACGCCGTGCCGAGGCTGCTGTGGGCCGGCGTGGCGGCGGCGCTGCGGCGCGAGCCGGCCGACCGTCCCGACGCGGCCTGGCTGCTCGCCTCCCTGCTCGCGGCGGGCGGGGTCCACATGACCGCCGACCCCCGGCGCGCGGTCGCCGCCGTGCTCGACGAGATCTGGCAGCCCGTGCCCTACCCGGCGGGGATCGGCCGGGCCACGCAGGGCCAGCGCACGCGGGGCAGGGACTCCCAGGAAGCGGCACAGGGATCGGCGCCGGGGCCCACACAGGGGCCGACCCAGGAGCCGACACAGGGCAGGGCGGCGCGGCGCCGGGCGGCGCGCTCGCGGGCGCAGGTGTCCCACGCGGGCTTCGCGGCGCTCGCCACCGTGACGATCGCCGCGGTGACAGTGGTGGCGGCGGGCACCGGGTCGGCCCACATGGAGAGAACGGCGGATCCGCCGCCCGCGCTGCCCGTGGTCATGCCCGGCGAGGACAGCGCCCTTCCACCGGAGGACGCGCTCGGCACCGCCCGGCCACCGGTGGTGCCCATCGCGGACGGTGCCCGGCCCAGGGTGACGGTGACGGCGACGCGGACCATGCCGCCGCCCGGGTCGGTGCCCGGGGCGGCGACCGGGCCGGCGACCGAAGACGGCGGACGGACGACCTCGGTGCCCTCGCCCTCGGCGGCCGGAGCCACCCTGCGTCCGCCCGCGGGCGGTCACTGCCTCACCGGGCGGCCGAGAGACTGCCGTTCCGACCGGCCCTCCCCACCAGGGCACCCAGGCCGGCCCGGGCAGCCGGGGCGGCCGGGCCAGACCCGCTCTCCGATCCCGTCGTCGGGGATCAGCCAGGAGCCGCAGTGGGGCGACGGGGAGTCGCCCCCGCCGAGCCCGAGCCCGCCGCCGGAGAGCGGGCCGCCCAGCGTGGTGGCCACGCCCGCGCCGTCCATACCCTGAAACGACGTCCCGATCGGGTGCCTCCATACAGCATGCTGTGTGTCCATGGAAGCAGCTCTCGAACTCGACGACGTGACCGTCCGCGTGGTCGGCCGGGCCCTGGTGACCGGCGCCGACTGGCGGGTGGAGCACGGCCAGCACTGGGTGATCCTCGGCCCCAACGGCGCCGGCAAGACGACGATGCTCTCGGTCGCCGCGGCCGTACGGCATCCGAGCTCGGGGACGGCCACAGTGCTCGGGCGGCGGCTCGGCACGGTCGACCTGAGGGAACTGCGCCGGAGCATCGGCCTGGTCGCGGCGAGCCAGCGGCTCGTGGACGAGTCGCTGCTGGAGGAGGAGGGCGCCACCGCGCTGACCGTCGTGCTCACGGGGCACACCGGGACGAGCGCGCCGTTGTGGGACCGGTACGGCGACGAGGAGCGGGAACGGGCGCACCGGCTGCTGGCGGACCTCGGCTGCAAGGACCTGGCCGACCGCAGGTTCCAGGTGTGCTCGCAGGGGGAGCGGGCCCGGGTCCGGGTGGCCAGGGCGCTGATGGCCGACCCGGCGATCCTGCTGCTCGACGAGCCGTTCGCGGGCCTCGACCTGCCGGCTCGGGAGGACCTGATCGAGGCGCTGGAGGACCTGGCCCGCACCCGCCGAGGGCTCACGACCGTGATGGTGACGCACCACCTGGAGGAGGTGCCGGCCACGACCACGCACGCCCTGCTGATGCGGGACACGCGCATCCTGACCGCCGGTCCCGTGGGTCAGGTGCTCACCGGGCCGAACCTGTCCGACTGTTTCGGCCGGCGGCTGCGCATCGACGCGCTGGACGGCCGCTGGTACGCCCGCGCGCTGCGCGTCTGACCGGCCCCGCGCACGGCGAGGCCCCGCCGCCGATCCGTCAGATCCCCGGGGGTGACCTGCGGATGGGCGGCGGGGCCCGCCACCGACCTGTGTCCGAGATGTCCGCTGTGGTTAGTGAGCCCCGGCGAACTGCGCCTCCTCCGTCGAGCCCTTCAGGGCCGTCGTGGAGGAGTCCGGCGCGACGGCCGTGCTGACCAGGTCGAAGTATCCGGTGCCGACCTCGCGCTGGTGGCGGGTGGCGGTGTAGCCGCGCTGCTCGGCGGCGAACTCGGCCTCCTGGAGCCCGACGTACGCCGTCATGCCCTCCTGGGCGTACCCGCGGGCCAGGTCGAACATCGAGTAGTTCAGCGAGTGGAAGCCGGCCAGGGTGATGAACTGGAACTTGTACCCCATGTGGCCCAGCTCGCGCTGGAACTTGGCGATCGTCGCGTCGTCCAGGTGCTTCTTCCAGTTGAAGGACGGCGAGCAGTTGTAGGCCAGCATCTGGTCGGGGTAGTCCCGCTTGATCGCCTCGGCGAACTCGCGGGCCACGTCGAGGTCGGGCGTGGAGGTCTCCATCCACAGCAGGTCGGCGTACGGCGCGTAGGCGAGGCCCCTGGCGACGCAGGCGTCGACGCCGTTGCGGACCCGGTAGAAGCCCTCGGCGGTGCGGTCCCCGGTGCAGAAGGCGCGGTCGCGGGGGTCCACGTCGCTGGTCAGGAGCGTCGCGGCCTGGGCGTCGGTCCGCGCGATGACCAGGGAGGGGACGCCCGCCACGTCGGCCGCGAGACGGGCCGCGTTGAGGGTCTTGATGTGCTGGCCGGTGGGGATCAGCACCTTGCCGCCGAGGTGGCCGCACTTCTTCTCCGAGGCGAGCTGGTCCTCCCAGTGCACGCCCGCGGCGCCGGCCGCGATCATGGCCTTCATCAGCTCGAACGCGTTGAGCACGCCGCCGAAGCCGGCCTCCGCGTCGGCCACGATGGGCGCCAGCCAGTGCGGGGCGTCCTCGTCGCCCTCGGCCCAGCTGATCTGGTCGGCCCGCAGCAGCGCGTTGTTGATCCGGCGGACCACGGCGGGGACCGAGTTGGCCGGGTAGAGGCTCTGGTCGGGGTAGGTGTGGCCGCTGAGGTTGGCGTCGGCGGCCACCTGCCAGCCGGACAGGTAGATGGCCTTGAGGCCCGCCTTCACCTGCTGGACCGCCTGGTTGCCGGTCAGTGCGCCCAGGGCGTGGACGTAGTCCTCGTGGTGCAGCAGGCCCCACAGGCGCTCCGCGCCGAGCCGGGCCAGCGTGTGCTCCTCCTGCACCGAGCCGCGCAGGCGGACCACGTCCTCGGCCGTGTAGGTCCGCTCGACGTTCGTCCACCGCGGATTGGTGTCCCAGTCCTGCTGCAGCCGCTGGGCGGCTGCGGTGAGGCGATCCGACATCTCCGGTCACTCCCTTGTTGCGTACGTTGTCGTCACCTGGGGCTTGCTTCCGAGTTTGTGTCGATATCAAGACACTCACAAGGAGGCGTCAGTCGAAAGAAGCCCAAATCTTCCGATCTAAGGAAGACTGGCGGGTATTCGACGGTGAAGAAACGCAGAGTTTTCGCTGTGGACTAGACCAATCCGTGTGGGGTGGATCACGCACCGCTGGAAGAAACGCCGATTTTCCGCATAAGATCGGGTCATGACCTCCGTTCTGGGCGAAGAACCGCTGTCTTTGACGCAGGAGCTCGATCTCCTGGCCTTCGGTCAGCGGCTCAAGCACCTGCGCAAGCAGCGCGGTCTCACGCTCTCCGAGCTCGGCGAGCGGGTCGGGCGTGCGCCCAGCCAGCTGTCGCTGCTCGAGAACGGCAAGCGCGAGCCCAAACTCTCGCTGCTGAAGTCGCTGGCCGCCGCGCTGAGCGTGCCGGTGGAGGAGCTGCTGCGCAGGCAGGCGCCGAACCGGCGGGCCCAGCTCGAGATCGCCCTGGAGGAGGCCCAGCGCGACCCGCTCTACGCGGGGCTCGGGCTGAGCCGGCTGAAGGTCTCCTCACGGGTGCCCAACGACGTGCTCGAGCACATCCTCGGCCTCTTCGAGGAGCTCAAGGCCAGGGAGGCGAAGGGCACGGCCACGCCGGAGGAGGCGCGGGCGGCCAACGCGGAGCTGCGGCGCAAGCAGCGCGAGCTGGGCAACTACTTCGAGGAGATCGAGAAGGCCGCCGCCGAGGCCCTGACCGCCGTCGGCTACCGGACCGGCGCGCTGTCGGAGAGCACCGTCCAGGCGCTGGTGTCGCACTTCGGGTTCGCCGTGCACACCGCGCCCGACCTGCCGCGATCGGCGCGCTCGGTGACCGACCTGCGCAACCGGCGCATCTACGTCAAACGCCAGCAACTGGGCATGCACACGCCGCGTACCGTGCTGCTGCAGACACTCGGGCACATCGCGCTCCAGCACCACAAGCCGCGCGACTTCGCCGACTTCCTGCGCCAGCGGGTGGAGGCCAACTACTTCGCCGCCGCCGTCCTCGTGCCCGAGGCGGCGGCCGTGCCCTACCTGCGGGAGGCCAAGCAGGACAAGGCGCTGTCGGTGGAGGACCTGCGCGACGTGTTCGCGGTGTCCTACGAGATGGCGGCGCACCGCTTCACCAACCTCGCCACCCGCCACCTCGACCTCGTCTGCCACTTCGTGCGCAACGACGCCGGAGGGATCATCTACAAGGCGTACGAGAACGACGGGATCGTCTTCCCGGCCGACGAGCAGGGGGCGATCGAGGGCCAGCGGATGTGCCAGCAGTGGTCGGGCCGCCAGGTGTTCCTCTCGCCCGACCGGTTCTCGCTGTACTACCAGTACTCCGACTCGCCCACCGGCACGTACTTCTGCGTCGCCCACGTGGACCCGTCGCAGGAGAAGGACTTCGCGATCACCCTGGGCGTGCCGTACCGGGAGTCGCGGTGGTTCCGCGGGCGCGAGACCACCCACCGCACCAAGTCGAACTGCCCGAACGGCGAGTGCTGCCGCCGCCCGCCTGCCGAGCTCGCGCAGCGCTGGGAGGGCTACGCCTGGCCGTCGGCGCGCGCCAACTCCCACGTGCTCGCCGCGCTGCCGCCCGGGTCGTTCCCGGGTGTCGACGAGGCCGACGTGTACGCGTTCCTGGAGCGCCACGCCGCCCACGGCTGAAACGCTGTCACTCCCGAACGCGCCGGAGACGGTCGTCTCAGCCGGGTGAGGGAGAAAGCCGTGGTTCCCTCCCGGTGACAGAGGCAGAAAAAAGTGCCTTCTGCCGCCGGCCGTGGCACTCGTGCAAGATCGAGGTCGTGAGATTCCTCGCCGCCACCCTGCTGTCCGACGATCCGAGCCTGCCCGGGTACGCCCCGGGCGGCGAGCGTGAGCGGTTCCGGGAGGTCGTCGACTTGGCGGTGTGGGCCGAGCGGATCGGCTACGACGCCTTCGGGGTCGGGGAGCGTCACAACCCGGTGTTCCTGTCGTCGGCGCCGGCGGTGGTGCTGTCGCACATCGCCGCGAAGACGACCCGCATTCGGCTGGTCACGACCGTGGCGGTGCTGTCGCTTGCGGATCCCGTACGGACCGCCGAGGAGTACGCGACGCTCGACCATCTCAGCGACGGACGTCTGGATCTGATCATCGGTAAGGGGAACGATCCCGTCTCGCCCGGAATGTTCGGCGTGGCGGAGGACGAGCTGTGGGACCGTCTGGAGGAGAGTTACGAGCTGGTACGGCGGCTGTGGCGCGAGGAGCGGGTGACCTGGTCCGGACGGTACCGGCCCGAGCTGAAGGACGCGACGACCCGGCCGCGCCCGTTCCAGCGGCCGGCCCCGCGGGTGTGGCACGGCTCGGCGACGAGTGAGCGCTCGATCGACCTGGCCGCGAAGTGGGGGGACCCGCTCTACTCGGCCAACGGGTTCCGGCGTACCGAGCACTACCTCGGCCTGGTGCGCCGTTATCGGGAGCGGCTCGCCCGGTACGGGCACGACCCGGATTCCACGCTGGTGGGCGTGGGGGCGCACTCGCCGGTCATCACCGATCGGTCCCAGGACGCGCTCGCCTTGGCCCGGCCCGCCTTCGAGTCCTTCCGGCGCCTGCCCGTCGCGGATCGCAACCACTTCCCGTTCGACTCGTTCGAGGACTTCCTGGCGAACGGGTCGGCGCTGGTGGGCACCGCCGAGCAGGTCACCGCCAAGCTGCTGGACCTGCATGCCTCCTTCGGCAACCAGCTCTTCGGCGTGGGCCTGGAGGGGTTCTTCTTCGCCGATTCCGCGGTCACCCGGGCCCACCTGGAGCGCTTCTTCGCCGAGGTGGTCCCCGTCGTGCGCAGGGAGATCCCCACACCCGCCTGGGAGGCGGCGGCCGAATCCCCACTGGGTCTATCGGGAAGGTGAAGTAATATCGCCATGGGGGTGGTGACCATGGCCGCGAGATCCTCCGACGGCGACACGCGACGGGAGTGGGTGCCCGCGGTCCTGGCCGCACGCGACGACACGACCTGCCGGGTACGCGAGGTGCTGGACCGGGTGGGCGAGAAGTGGGCGGTGACCGTCATCGCCGAGCTCGGCAGGAAGCCGCGGCGCTACAACGAGCTGCGGCGTGCCATCCCGGGCGTCAGCCAGCGCATGCTGACCGCGACCCTGCGCGGCCTCGAACGCGACGGACTGGTGCGGCGCACCGTGCATCCGGTGGTCCCGCCGCGCGTCGACTATGAGCTGACCCCGCTCGGCGGGACCCTGCTGGACACCGTGTCGGCGCTGCTCGACTGGGCCGTGAAGCACATCGACGACGTCGACGGGGCCCGCGCCGAGTACGACGGTCGGCAGGAGGTCGCGGCTCCGGGATGACGACGCCCGAGCGGGTCGGGACGGCTCAGGCGCCGACCTCGATCACGATCTTGCCGCGGGCGTGACCGTCCTCCACCGCCCGCAGCGCCGCGGGCGCCTGCTCGAAGGGGAACGCCTGCGTGACGAACGGCCGGAGCGCGCCGGTCGCGGCCAGGTCCGCCACCGCCTCCAGCACCGTCCTGTCGCGGACCCGCTCGACCGCCGAGCCGCCGAGACGGGTGACCGTCTCCAGGTCGACCGCCGTGATCAGCTTCGACCGGTCCTCCAGCAGACCGGCCACCTCCTCCAGGGCGCTGCCGCCGACCAGGTCGTAGATCGCGTCGACGCCGTCCGGCGCCGCGGCCCGCACGCGGTCGGCCGCGCCCGGTCCCGGCTCGACGTGGACCACGCCCAGCGACTCGAGGAAGTCCTTCTTGCCCGCACCGGCGGTGCCGATCACCCTCACACCGGTGTGCTTGGCGATCTGCGCCGCCGCCACCCCGACGCCGCCGCCGGCCCCGGTGATCAGCAAGGTGGCGCCGGGCGGCAGACCCAGTTGCCGCACGCCGTCGTACGCGGTGGCGGCCGCGATGGGCAGCGTCGCCGCGTCGGCGAACGACAGGCCGACGGGCTTGGGCGCGGTCAGTTCGAGCGGAAGCAGTGCGTACTCGGCGTACCCGCCGGCGACGGTGTTACCGAAGACCTCGTCGCCGGGCGCGAACTCACCGGCGCCGTTCCCCACCTCTTTGACCACTCCGGAGACCTCGCCGCCGAACACGGCCGGGAAGTCGACCGGAGCGATCTGCGCGAGGTAGCCGCTGCGCCGCTTCCAGTCGACGGGGTTGACCCCCGCCGCCCGCACCGCGACCAGCACCTGTCCGGGACCGGGGACCGGCCGCTCCACCTCCGCGAACGTCTCCACCTCCGGACCGCCGTACTGCGTGAACACGTATGCCTTCGGCATGGGAACCTCCTGCATCGGACAGGGACGACGAGGAATAACCTACCTAACAAGTAGGACTTAGCGGAATATGGGTTCGCGGTGAACATGAGGACATGCCCGGCGAGCGGTGCGGACGCGCCGGCTCTCGCGGCGGTGCGCCGAGTCGCGGCCGCGCCGGCGTTGTCCTCCACCACCCGCTCTCCGCACCTCCGGGCTGAACTCCCCGGAGGAGGATCCGCAGCGCGGCTTCCAGGGCCGGAGGGAGGTGCGCGAGTTCTACGAGCAGTGGGCCCCAGCCGAAGCCGGCGGCACCCGTCGGCGGGCGCCGGTCAGTTTCCGGCGGCGCCGGTCATCTCTCGACGGCGGGCGCTCATTTCTTGACGGCGGCGCGGACGAACGCCACGAGGTGCTCGCGCAGCGCCGCGTGTCCCTCGGGGGTCGCCGCCTCCTCACCCACCGTGATCCGGGCGAGCTGCGGCATGACGGTCGGCCACATCGCCATTCCCACCAGCGAGAACACCATCCGGGCGACCGAGACGTCCGGCTCCCGGCCGAGGCCCTCGGCGAGCGATTCGGTCTTCGACCGGCACTTGTCCACCCGGAGCTCCTGGCCGGGCAGCAGGTCGTCCTCACCCCTGTAGTGCAGCGCCTCCCACATCAGCAGGCGTACCAGGTCGGGGTGGGCGGAGTAGAAGTCGAAGAGGTTGCCGACGTACTCCGCCGGGTCCTTGCCCGGCATCGCCACCGCCGCGGCGACCTCGTCGAGCGCCGCCTTGATGACGGTGTCGAACAGCTTCTCCTTGCTGCCGAAGTGCCCGTAGATCCGCTCCTTGTTGACCCCGGCCCGCTCGGCGATGCGGTCCACCCGGGCGCCCGCCACGCCGTACGCCGCGAACTCCGTCCGCGCGGCCTCCAACAGGGCGGCTTTGGTGGCGGCGGTCGGGTCCTTGGCGTCTTTGCGGGGCGACATCGGCATCCTCCGTGTTCATGGCGGACGGGGCTCAGGGGCGCCCCTCAGCATACCCATTCCTGCCACCAACTAGTTGGTTGACACCCAACTGGTTGGTTGGTTACTGTCCCCGCCATGAGCACATCGACTCCCGTCGTTTCCGCACCCGCCGGACCCGCTGCTCCAGCCACCCCGCGTGAGACGTACGCGCCGGCGTGGCGCACCGTGGCCGCGTTCGTGCCGGCCGGGCTCCTCGCCACCGGACACCTCTACGTCGTGATCCCCCTGCTGTCCCGGATGTCGGCCGATTGGGGCGCCCCCGCCGCCGTCCTGACCTGGCTCGTCAGCGCCTTCGGCCTCGGTTATGCGGGTGGCTTCCTGCTGTTCGGCCCGCTGTCCGACCTGTACGGCAGGCGCCGCGTGATGACCTGGGGCATGGCTGCCACGGCGGTGACGACCGCGCTGGTCGCGCTGAGCCCAGGGCCCGGGGCGGCGCTCGCCCTGCGGGTGGTCGAAGGCATCACCACCGCGGTCTTCGCCCCCACCGCGTTCGCGTACATCGCCGAGCGCGTCGAACCCCGCCGCCGGGCCGTCACGATGACCTCCGTGGTCAGCGCGCTGTTCGCCTCGGCCGTCGTCGCCCAGCTCGCCGCCAAGACCCTCGTCGACCTGCTCGGGTGGCGGCCGGTCTTCCTGCTCGGCGCCGCCGCGTTCGCCGTCGTGACCGTGATGCTGCGCCGGGTGATGCTGCCCGACACCGCCCGGCGTGCCGGAGCGAACCCCTACGCCGTCGTCCCGGTGCTGCTGCGCAACCCGCGCCTGGTCCTGGTGTACGCCGCCACGCTGACGATCCTCGGCGCGTTCGTCGCCCTCTACACCGCGTTGCAGATCGAAGGTCCCGCGGGCATCGCCGGCGACCCTTCGGCATTGCTGACGCTGCGGGCCACCGCGCTGCCGGCGATCATCGCGATCCCGTTCGCCACGCCGTACCTGGCCCGGATCTCCCCGGCCCGCAGGGCGGCGCTTGCCATCGGGCTCGCCGCGCTGCTCGCGCTGGTGGTGGGGCTGGCCGCCCCCGGGGTCGCCGCGCTGGCGGTGCTGCTGGCCGTGTTCGCCTTCGCGATCGGCGTCGCCGCCCCCGCCGTGATCGAGACCGTGGGCCTGCTGGCCGGTCCCGCACGGGGCACGGCCGTCTCCCTGTTCACCTTCTTCCTGTTCACCGGGGCCAGCGTCGGCCCGGTCGTGGCCTCGGCCGCCGCGCCGTACGGCTTCGCCGCCCTCATGTACGGCGTGGCGGGGGTGCTCGCGCTGGGAGGGGGACTCGTGCTGATCGCCTCCTCCGGCCGCCGCATAAGGTGATGCCAGTGAACGTGGCGGACAGGGGGAGGACGGGCGTGCTGCCTGAGGTGGAGGCCTGGCTGAGTCGGCGTACCTCGTCGGCGGCCGACTGGCCGGCCCGCGCCCTGCTGTCCGCCAAGGGCGGCGCCACCATCTCGGTGGTGCTGCCCGCGAGGAACGAGGAGGAGACGGTCGGGGAGATCGTCTCCGCCGTGCGGCGCGACCTCGTCGAGGCCGTGCCGCTCGTGGACGAGCTGGTCGTGATCGACTCCCGGTCGTCGGACGACACGGCGGCCCGCGCCTTACGCGCAGGGGCGAAGGTCTTCGCGCAGGACGAGATCCTGCCCGAGCTGCACGATCCGCGCTACGACGGCAAGGGCGAGGCGCTCTGGAAGTCGCTCGCGGTGACGACCGGCGACCTGGTGGTGTTCGTCGACGCCGACCTGCGCGAGTTCCGGACCTCGTTCGTGACCGGCCTGCTGGGACCCCTGCTGACCGACCCCGCGGTCGGATACGTGAAGGCGTGCTACGACCGGCCCCTGTTCGGCGCGACGGAACCGAACGCCGGGGGCAGGGTCACCGAGCTGGTCGCCAGGCCACTGCTCAACCTGCACTGGCCGCTGCTCGCCGGATTCGTGCAGCCGCTCGCGGGGGAGTACGCCGGCCGCCGCGCGGTCCTGGAACGGGTGCCGTTCGTCACCGGGTATGGCGTGGAGCTGGGACTCCTCATCGACCTCCTGGACATGGTGGGGCTCGACGCGCTCGCCCAGGTCGACCTGGGCCGCCGGGTCCACTCCCACCAGTCGACGGAGGCGCTCGGCGGGATGGCCGGGCAGATCATGTACACCGCCTGGGCACGGCTGGAGCGCCAGGACAAGATCGTTCCGTTGCACGAGCCGTCCACGCGGCTCGTCCAGTTCGAACGCGGGCCCGCCGGGCACCGCCCGCTGACGCGGGACGTCGGGGTGGCCGAGCGCCCGCCGATGGCGACGGTCCCGCAGTACGCGTCCCGGCTGCACTGACCGGCTCCTTCCGCCGAGGTGTTACCGTTGGTAACACCAAGGAGAGGAGAGCCCCCGATGACCTTCTGCCCCGAGTTGAGCGACGACCTTCGCGAACTGCGCGACTGGGTCCACGAGTTCGCCCGGGATGTCATCCGCCCGGCTGGGGCGGAGTGGGACGAGCGCGAGGAGACGCCCTGGCCGGTCATCCAGGAGGCCGCCAAGATCGGGCTGTACTCGCTGGACTTCTTCGCCCAGCAGTGGTTCGAGGAATCGGGGCTCGGCCTGCCCGTGGCGTTCGAGGAGTTGTTCTGGGGGGACGCCGGGATCGGCCTGTCGATCGTCGGCACCGGCCTCGCCGCCGCCTCCATCGCCGCGAACGGCACCCCCGAGCAGATGGGGGAGTGGCTGCCCCAGATGTTCGGCACTCCCGACGACGTCAAGCTCGGCGCGTTCTGCTCCTCGGAGCCGGACGCGGGCAGCGACGTCGGCGCGATCAGGACGCGGGCCGTCTATGACGAGGCGAAGGACGAGTGGGTCCTCAACGGCGTGAAGACCTGGGCCACCAACGGCGGCATCGCCAACGTCCACGTCATCGTGGCGACGGTCGATTCCTCCCTGGGCACCCGGGGGCAGGCGTCCTTCATCGTCCCGCCGGGAACGCGCGGCCTGTCCCAGGGGCAGAAGTTCAAGAAGCACGGCATCCGCGCCTCGCACACCGCCGAGGTCGTCCTCGACGACGTACGGGTGCCCGGCCGGTGCCTGGTGGGCGGCAAGGAGAAGCTGGACGAGCGGCTCGCCCGGGTACGCGCCGGCGCCCGGTCCGGCGAGCAGGCCGCGATGCGGACCTTCGAGACCACCCGCCCCCTCGTCGCCGCCATGGCCGTCGGCGTCGCCCGTGCGGCCTACGAGTACGCCCGCGACTACGCCAGGGAGCGCGAGCAGTTCGGCCGCAAGATCGGGGAGAACCAGGCGGTCGCGTTCCTGCTGGCCGACATGGCCACCCGGGTGGACGTCGCCCGGCTGATGACCTGGCGGGCGGCGTGGACGGCCCGGAACGGCCGGCGGTTCGAGCAGGCCGAAGGGTCGATGAGCAAGCTGGTCGCGAGCGAGACGGCCGTCTGGACGACCGAGCAGGCCATCCAGATCCTCGGCGGGGCCGGCTACACCCGCGAGCACCCGGTCGAGCGCTTCCACCGCGACGCCAAGATCTTCACGATCTTCGAGGGCACCAGCGAGATCCAGCGCCTCATCATCGGCCGCGCCGTCACCGGCCTCCCCGTCCGCTGATTCGCCCCCGTCCGGACCCCTGTTCCGCACCTGTTCCGCCCGAGACGGAGCGCGGGCGGAACAGGCGGTCGTCGATCGCCTGTTCCGAGCACATCAGCGGGAGATGATTCCCTGGCGAAGTGGCGTCCGGGTCACGTCCGCTGAAGAGGACTTCCGCAACGGAGAGCCCGTCGGTCTGCTGCCACGCGAGTGGTCATCCGTCGATGACCGTGACCGGCTCGCCGCTGAGCCTGTCGATGATCTTCCGCTCCGCCAGCGGTGCTTTCAGCCGGAATTCCACCTTCAGTGGGTAGCCTTCGAGTGAAATGTATTCCTGCTGCCAGGGGAAGGCCGGTGCGCAGTTGTTACGCAATTGGACCGCGATGCGCACCTGGGTGGCGGACTCCTCGGTTTCCTTGTCCGTCACCTCGTAACAGGAGGTGCCGTCGTCTTCAGGAGGCCCTACCATCATTTCCGCGACAATGGTCCGCTCGTCATCCGAGACCGTCGCGCTGAGGACCCGATCCCAGTACGGCTGTCTGCCGCAGCCTGCCAGTAACGCCATCTGGCCGACAAGAAGCAGGCTCAAAGCGGTCCTCTTCACTGATCAGCCCTTCAGCAGCAGGCCTGTTCCGAGAACGACGATGACGACGGCTATTCGTATCACCCAATGGAAGTGGCGCCGGTGACTGTCTTCGATTATCCCCGCTCGCTGATAACTCTGCGCGACGGCGAGAGCTTGCATGGCGATGGTCAGGCCGATCCCGATCGAGACAACCGTCAGGGTAGCGTCGGAGCGGATGATCGATTCGGCCAGCTTGTGTGACCCCGGTTTGCCGCCGGCGACCACCAGGGCCGCCATCTCGAGCACGGTGAGCACGGAAAGGAATATGGTCTGCACGGCCAGGATGATCAGGAACTGGTTGGCTAATCCGCGTCCCTGTTCCGGGGACATCTTTTTTCGCGATTCCGTGCCGACGATACGCCAGGCCTCATAGGCGCCGCGGTATTCCACAATCACGGCCAGCAGGACCACCGGTATCACCTGCGCCAGCAGACCTGCGTAACTGGATGTGTCCATCTATGGTTTTTCTCCCGTTGTGCCGCCCGTGAGGGAACGGGAGCCCATCTTGCCAGACCGGCGAGCAGTATCGATCTTGCCCGGGACGGCTGATCGGACGGCATCGGCGGTCGGCCGGGTGCCGTGCTGGAAATCGAGTGTCGCGGTGAGTCGCCGCACTCTGTCGGCAGCGACGGCCTTCGCTCTCCGCTGCGCATCGTCAAAGCAGAGGTTCGCCGGTCAGGAACTCGTTCAGGGCCGCGATGATGATCTCACGTGCTTCCGGGCTCGCGAGGGCGGCCGGCTGGAGCGACGGGTACTTCGCGTAGCCGGCGGATTCGAGTTGACCGCGGAGACGGGCCGATCCCGGAAGGACGCTGAGCTTCTCGGCAAGCCGTGCCATGCGCTCTCGTGAAGCGCCGTGGTTGCGTATGGACCCGAAGTTGACGGCCAGGACGGACTTGGCCGGACCGGTGTAGATGCTCCACACGGAGGCCTTGTCGGAGCCGAGGTTGAACCAGGCGGTGACCGAGGGATACTCGCCTTCGCCGAAGTAGTACTCGTGGAAGGACGGGTGGCTCTCCGCGTGACGGTAGACGGCCAGCAGCGTGTCGCGCACGCCGGCGGGGCAGTACTCATGGACGGTCTCCAGGAAGCTGGGCTCGTCCCACGTGCGCTTTCCCCGGAGGCCGGTGACCGGTTCCGCCGCAACGGTCAGTGGGGCGGCTCGGAGTTCATCCCCGGTGTCGGGGGTCATGGCCGGAAGCGGGTCGCCGAGGGCTTGCTGGATGGCTATGGCCATCGTTTCGAGCCACTCGATGGTGGCCTCCGCCTCGGCGGCGGTGATCGGGGCCTTCTGCCCGGGACGTTCCGGATCGTGGTCGGCGGTGTGGGCGATGTTGTTCCTGCGCCAGGCGATCTCCCTCAGCCGGGTACGGACACCGTCTGCGGTGATCGGGTTCCTGGGGTCCTGTTCGGTCAGGACCTCGGCGACCTTCACCCAGAGGTTCACCGTGCTGACGTGCGCGAAGCCTTCCTTGATCTTCTCTGGGTTCTGAAAGGTCATGAAGGAGAAATGCCGCTCCAGGTGCGCACGGAAAGTCTCCCCGAGAGGTTTGTCGCGGTAGTGAATTCTTTCGAACAGCTCGACCGGGATGCTCAGATTGTTGAACTTGGGAGGACGGGGCGCTTCCGGAGTCAGAGCGAGGGCGACGGCCCGGTCGACGATCTCGCGCGTGATCCAGTGATCGAGGGCCGCCACGGACTGGGTCCAGGCTGCGCGGTAGAGGTCGGTGACGTCGAAGGAGCCGACCGCGAGCCGCTCCAGACTGCGGCCGCCGTCGATGAGTTGCCGTGCGTACTCGAGGTTCTGCTGGAACTGCTCGAACGCGGCCGGAGTCGGGTCGGGCGGAGACACGGGCCGGTGATCACCCGCTTCCGGCAGGACGATGCCGGCCTGGGTGAGCATCTCGCGCAAGCGGTCGGAGGTGATGCGCCGGCGGGGGTCGGCTCGGCCGCCCTGGTCGAAGGTCAGGCCTTCCGCTTCGAGCACCTCGCGCGGATCGTCGGTCCGCTCCGGGTCGGACCAGCGGAATTGGGGTGAGATCCGTCCTCCCGACTGCAGAACCCGGTGAGCATGGACGGTGTCGGCGCTCTCGGCCATGAAGCCTCCGACCGCCTGCGCTGACATGCCGACCAGAGTGGCAAGCTCGCCGTATGTGGTCCAGGAGCCCGGTTCCAGGCGCTTCAGGGCTTCCAAGACGATGTACCAGCGCGGGTCGCTGTAGACACGGCCTTGGGGCGGCAGTCTTCTCGCCCGGTATTGACGCGCTAGTTCGCGATAGAGCTCCGTGCCTTCGAAGTCGTCGAGCGCGCGGACGCCGGCTTCGGTGATCGCCCAGCCGTTCCGTTTGGTCATCCAGCCGAGTGAGGCGGCCTCCCCCGTGCGAAAGCCCAGTTGCGCCCGCCACCGCGCCTGACCGTGCGCGTTGGGCCCCCGGAGCTCCGGGTCACGTCCAGGGAAGTGGTGTACGAGCTGCCACCGCGTGATCCGTTTCTGCAGGTTATGCGGTGAGGCTGTCCGGGAGCTGTTCCTGGTCCGGTGTGTCGCCGGGGATCACCCGTAGGCGGGCTT
>NZ_VIRJ01000156.1:0-401 GCF_006874435.1 Microbispora sp. KK1-11
GTCCAGCGCTGGTTGGCCTGGCCGTTGCAGGTCCAGATGATGGCCTTGGTGCCGTTGGCGGTGCCCGCGTTGTAGGCGTCCAGGCACTTGTTCGAGCCGACGGCGGTGATGGTGCCGTCGGAGTTGAACCGCCACTGCTGGTTGTTCTGGCCGTTGCAGTCCCAGATGACCACGTTGGTGCCGTCCGCGGTGCCGCGGTTGTAGACGTCCAGGCACTTGTTGCCGTAGACCCGCAGCTCACCCGAGGCGGTCGGCGTCCACTGCTGGTTGGACTGGCCGTTGCAGTCCCAGAGCTGCGCCTGGGCGCCGTTGGCCTGGGAGACGCCGGCGACGTCCAGGCACCGGCCCGACCCCACACCCTTGATCGCGCTTCCTCCGGTGGGAGTGGGCGTGGGGGACGG
>NZ_VIRJ01000157.1:0-399 GCF_006874435.1 Microbispora sp. KK1-11
CATCGAAGAAGTGTGGAGCGAATTTCCTTCCTTTACCCAGTACGAAATCCGCGCCGCCCTCGCCAAATGCGGCCTGACGACCAAACACATTGAAAGCCGCGTCTCCGTTCTCAGCGGAGGAGAAAAAGCGAAGGTCAGACTGTGCAAGCTGATCAATTCAGAAACAAACCTGCTCGTGCTTGACGAACCGACAAACCACCTGGATGTCGATGCGAAAGAAGAGCTGAAACGCGCGCTGAAAGAATACAAAGGCTCCTTTCTGCTGATTTCCCACGAACCCGAGTTCTACATGGATATCGCGACGAAAACATGGAATTGTGAATCTTGGACGACGAAAGTGCTGTAAACACAAAAAGGACCTCCCGCCTGTGCGGAAGTTCCTTTTTTTCTTAATGTCCG
>NZ_VIRJ01000158.1:0-397 GCF_006874435.1 Microbispora sp. KK1-11
ACGTAATAACAAGGAAAGTCGCGCATACAGATGTGTCTGTAAGTAAGATCTGACAACACAGAGATAACTTTCGTAATTACATACGACACTGCCCGCCTCGAGAAATATAGAGGAGTGTTTATGTTTTTTTTTAAAGAAACCGCCCCCCACGAAAATCCCCCCTCCCCCCCCCCCCCTCCCCCTCCCCGCCCCTCTCCCGATCGGGCCCGCCCCCCGGCGGGGCGGCGGGGGGGGCCGCGGCGCGGGGGCCGCCGCCCCCCCCGCGGACCGGGGAGGGGGGCGGGGCGACGGGGGGGGGCCCCGGCGCCCGCGCGGGGGGGAGGCCCGGGGGGTGCCCGGGCCGGGTTCCCGGCCCCGGCCCCCGCGGGGGCGGGATTGCGGCCCCACCCCCCCAGTC
>NZ_VIRJ01000159.1:0-396 GCF_006874435.1 Microbispora sp. KK1-11
GCCAGATGACTTGGAATACGGCACAAACGCGAGAACTCAGACCTATGACGGTCGTGTCCTAGAGACACACTCGTTATAGGGTCAAGCGAACAAGTGCATGTGGTGGATGCCTTGGCGATTACAGGCGATGAAGGACGCGGTAGCCTGCGAAAAGCTTCGGGGAGCTGGCAAACGAGCTTTGATCCGGAGATGTCCGAATGGGGAAACCCGGCCCGAATGGGTCATCCCTGACTGAATACATAGGTCAGGGAAGCGAACGCGGCGAACTGAAACATCTAAGTAGCTGCAGGAACAGAAATCAACCGAGATTCCCAAAGTAGTGGCGAACGAAATGGGAAGAGCCTTGTACTCTTTAGCAGCATTGTTAGCAGAACGGGATGGAAAGCCCGGCCATAG
>NZ_VIRJ01000160.1:0-396 GCF_006874435.1 Microbispora sp. KK1-11
TACGCGACCCCGACTCGATCCTCACGCATCCGCGGCTGCGGGAGCTCGTCGACCTCGGCGAGCCCGTGGGCGTCCTGCTCGTCTCGGTCCTGGCGGCGATCAACGACGACGACCTGACGCCCTGACCCTCTCGCTCACGGCCAAGGTGTCCCTCGCGGCGGCCGCGGGTGCGAGCACGGCCGTGAAGCCGGCCACCGCGCCCACCGCGACCACCGGGGCCTGCGTGCCGCTGAGCGCGAGCTGAGCCGTCAGGCGTCCTTGCGGGCCAGCAGGACGGCGGCCAGAACGAGGGGGCGAACGTGAACCTGCCCGGCCTGCTGCTCCGCAACGCCTTCGTCATCGGCTCGCAGCAGCCCGCCCCGCCGGGGACCGACATGCCGATGTACATGATGCTGC
>NZ_VIRJ01000161.1:0-395 GCF_006874435.1 Microbispora sp. KK1-11
ATCGACCCACTATGCATTTCATGATCTCATCAATCTCACTGTTCTATGTTGCCTTCCTTTCCACTATCCCCTTTCTTTTTTTTTTTTTTTTTTACACACCCCCCCCCCCCCCCCTCCCCCCCCCCCCCCCCCCCCCTCCCCCCCCCCCCCCCTCCCCCCCGCCCCCCCCCCCCCCCCCCCCGGGGGGGCCCCCCCCCCCCCCCCCCCCGGCCCCCCCCCCCCCCCCGCGGGGGGGGGGGGGGGGGTGGGGGGGGCGGGGCGGGAGCCCCCTCCGCGGACGGGGCGGCCATGCGGCCGGGCCGGGGGGGAGGAGGGCCGAACGCCGCCGGCGGCCCCCCAGCCGCCCGCGAACGGGCCGAGGACCCGGCGGAAAGCGGGCGGGGGGCGCCGCCCAA
>NZ_VIRJ01000162.1:0-392 GCF_006874435.1 Microbispora sp. KK1-11
CACCACCCCTCTCTGGCCGGCCTCCGGTCGGGCGCGCGTTTCTGCCCCCGTCTAGGTCCCCCCGCTCGCCCCCCCGCCCTCCCCCGCCGCCCGCGGCGCGGGGGGGGGCGCCCGCGGCGCCGCCCCCGCCCCCGCCGCCCCCCCCCCCCGCCCCCGGGGGGGGGGGGGGGGGAGCGGGGGGGGGGGGGGGGGGGGGCGGGGGGGGGGGGGGCGGGGCGGGGGGGGGGGGGCGGGGGGGGGCCCCCCCCCCCCCGGGGGCGCCCGGGGGCCTCTTGGATGTCTTGAGACCCCCCCCGCCGGCGCGGCCCGGCCCCGGCGGCCCCCCCGGGGCCAGGGGGGGGGGCCCCCACGCCCGCGCGGGGGGGCGGGGGCCGGTCGTTGCGGCCGGCCAA
>NZ_VIRJ01000163.1:0-390 GCF_006874435.1 Microbispora sp. KK1-11
ACTCTCCTGTATCTAACTGCTCAATATGTTACTAGCATGTGTTGCGTTCGCTTGTGATATCTGTTTTTTTTTTTTTTTTTCTTATCTGACCCCCCACCCCCATCTTCTCCATATCACCCCCCCTCTTTCCCCCCCCCCGCCTCCCTCCTTGCCGGCCGGCGGCTGGCCCTCCCCGGCGGGGCGGGGGGGGGGGGGGGTCTCCCCCCGGGCCGGGGGGGGGGGGGGGGGCCGGGGGGGGGAGGGCGTGCCACCTGGGGGGGGGCGGGGGGAGGGGGGGGGGGCGGGGGGGGGAGAGAGGGGGGGGGAATGGGGAGAGGAGGGGGGGGGGGGGGGTTAATAAAAAAAAAAAAAATCGAAGAAAGGCGCAAGGACAAAGTAAGGAACAAGAGA